>JALORM010000002.1 GCA_025458985.1 Paracoccaceae bacterium
GGCCTGCACCGCGAGCGGCAGGCGCGGGTCTGCACCGGGGGGCGCCGCGTCCAGTGCGGCGGCGACATCCTTGACGAGGATGCCGATGGTGTTGTCGCGGGCCCAGCCCGCGCGCGCGAACTCGATCTCGTCAAAGCTTGAGGCGAGCCAGTTCTGTCCCGACGAGGTGTGGATCAGCGACAGAAGCCGTGCCTCGTCGATCCCCTCGGCATCCGCCCAATCCAGCGCCAGCCGTGTCATCGCAGTGTGGGAGGCGGCAAGCAGGTTGTTCAGCACCTTTGCCGACATCCCCGCGCCGAAAGGTCCCATCCGGTGCAGATGATGGCCCATCGCCGACAGAAGCGGGGTCAGCGCGTCCAGTACCGCGTCCTCGCCGCCCAGCATGAACGACAGCCGCCGCTCGCGCGCGGCAACCTCGGCGCCCGACATCGGCGCGTCGACCAGTGCCACCGTGTCGGGGACGCGGGCCCTGAGCCCCCGGACGTAGCGCGGCGACAGGGTCGAGCAGATCGCCAGCACGTCCAGGCCCGGCGCACGGGCCAGGCCTGCAGGGCCGAACAGCAGCCGCTCGGTTTCCTCTTCGTCCCGGACGACCGTCAGCAGCGTCTGCAGGCCCGCCGCAAAGGCGACGGGGTCGTCGGTCATCGCCGGAGCGAGCGCGCCGTAGTCCGAGGGCGGCCTGAGGTCCAGGCCGCGTGCCGGAACGCCCGCGCCGATCAGCGCGGCCAGCATGGGGGCGCCCATGCGCCCGCAGCCCGCCACGCCGACAGGGCGCGTCACCGGGCGATCACCTCGTCGCGGACGAACATGTTCTCCCACGCGCGGTCGATCAGTTCGGGCGTCATCTGGTAGGGAATGCCCTCGAACTCGCAGACCGAGATCATCTGGTCGATCAGGAAGACCGGGTGATAGTTCGCGTAGTTGTAGTTGATCGTCGGGTACTTGACCTTCAGCAGGTGCAGAAGCGCCTTCTCGTCCAGCGGCATCCCCTTCTTGCGGGCCACAAGCGCGAAGATCTTCAGGAAGTTCTCCTGGCTCGGGCCGTCGATCTTGATCTTGAAGAAGATCCGGCGCAGCGCGGCGCCGTCGAAGATCTCGTTGGGGTGGAAGTTGGTCGAGAAGATGACCAGCGTGTCGAAGGGGACCACGAACTTCTCGCCCGACTGAAGCGCGAGGATGTCGTAGTTCATCTCCAGCGGCACGATCCAGCGGTTGATCAGCGCCTGCGGCGGTTCCTCCTGGCGGCCAAGGTCGTCGACGATGAAGATTCCGCCCGAAGCCTTCATCTGCAGCGGTGCGGTGTAGGTGCGCGCCGTCGGATTGTAGTTCAGATCGAGCATCGAGAGGTTCAGTTCGCCCCCCGTCATCACGGTCGGCCGCTCGCAATAGATGTAGCGGCTGTCGTAGCGGTTGCCCGAACGGCGCAGCGAGCCGGGATCGTCGACCTGCTCTTCCGCCTTGGAATGCACGATCGGGTCGTAGACGGTGATGACCTGGCCCGAATACTCGACCGCGCGGGGCACGTAGATCTTGTCGCCGATGGCGTCGCGGATGCCGTAGGAGATCGACGATTTCCCGTTGCCGGGCGGACCGTACAGAAGCACCGAGCGACCCGAGGTGACGGCCGGCCCGAGATGGTCCAGAAGCTCGTCGGGAAGGATCAGGTGACCCATCGAGCCGATCAGCGCATCGCGGGTGATCTTGATGTTGCGGATCGACTGCCGCTTCATCTGTTCTTCGTAGGCCGTCAGCGGCACCGGCATTGCGCCGTAGTATTCCGACTGCGACAGCGCATCCAGCGCACGGGCCTTGCCGGCATCGGACAGCTGATAGCCCATCTCGCCGCCCGAGTTCGCGTGCAGCGTGCCCGTGGCCTCGAGCAGCTTCTGGCTGCGGCAGAGGTCGACCAGTTCCTGCGTCAGCGGGATCGTCAGGCAGCACACGCGGGCGAGTTCGCTGACCTGGTCGAGGTTCATGCGGAACATCGTCTTGAGGAGGATGTCGCGCATCATCACCTGGGAAAGGCCAAGGTCCGACAGTTTCCGCGGAAGCGGCGGAGCGGTCACATTGGCGGCATGCATGTTCATCGGCGTGGCCTCGTCTTTGCCGGTGGCGCGAATCGGGTCAGTTGTCCCCGCAGGGGAAACGATATGCGACGTTCGCAGTTAACCGTGGCAGCACTAAGGCGCCGGGGCGGTCCGCCTTCGCGTGCGGGGGTCAGCCGAACGCGGCCAGCGCCAGATAGATGACCAGCGCCAGCGCCAGCGGGACGCCCAGCGGGAACTTCTTGCCGGCATCCCAGCTCTGCCAGTCCGGCGCCAGGCGGCGGGCAAGCGGCAGGCCGCGGAAGACGCGGTGGCCGATGTAGCTGGCGACCATGGCAACCGCGAGGAGGATCAGGAAGAACGAGGCGTCGCCCAGGGCCACGAAGGGCGCCATGGCGGCAAGGAACTTCGCATCCCCCCCGCCGAGGATGCCGCCGGCGTTGAGCACGATTCCGGCAAGCAGGATCACCGCGAAGTGCGCCCACCGCCAGCCCCAGTCGGCCAGCGGCAGAACGAATGGCCCGACGACCAGAAACACGGCCAGCAGCGCCAGCACCGCGCTGTTCGAGATGCGCATCCGCGCAAGGTCGGACCAGGTCACCCAGAAGCCGATCGCCGCCGCGAAGGGCAGGAAGGCGAGGGCGGCGGTCGCCGGTGTCTGCAGCATCCCCGCCGCCTCCTGCGTCAGCCGGCCGACTGGCTGACGGACCCGCCGCCTTCCAGCGCGCGGAGCGCCCGCACGGCCACGTCGAAGTGCTGCGGATGGGTCGCGATCGCCTCGGTCAGAAGCTGCTTGCCCATCGAGATGTCGCCGCGCTTGATCGCCGTCAGCGCCATCGTGTGCAGAAGCTGCGCGCGTTCGATCTGCGTCATCTCCATCACCGGCAGCTGGTAGTTGCCCTGGGCGCCGCGGGCCATGACAAGGTTGTTCTTGGCGGTGTAGAGGCTGCGATCGTAGGTCAGCGCCTCGGTGAAGAGCCTTTCGGCATCGCCGTAGGCGCCGCGCGTCAGCTTCGAATAGCCCCAGTTGTTGAGAACCGACGAGGGCTGCGTCGTCAGGCCGACGGCGATCTCGTAGAAGCTGTCGGCGCGGGCCCAGTCCTTCTTGCTGTCGGCGACCATCGCTTCAAGGCGGTAACGCTCGAAGCTCTCATGGGTGGGCGGCACGCTGTCGAGGACCGCCTTGGCTCGGTCCCATTCGTTCGCGCGGATCAGCGCGTCGGCGTACTGGACCTTGTCTTCCTCGTTTGCCTCGGGATGGGCCACGGCCTGTGCCCAGACGGCCGCCGCCTCGGTCGGGCGCTTGGCGCGGACAAGCGACCTGCCCAGACCCCGCATCGCATCGATCCGGTCGGGGTTGTCGGTCAGGACGCGGCGGAAGTAGGTCACCGCCTCTTCCGGCGACGCCGCATTGAGCATGAGGTCGCCCAGGTTCGATTCATCGAGCGCGTTCAATCCCTTGAGCGCGCGTTCCACTTCCGCATCGCCGGATTTCTCGCATGCCGAAACGAAGACCGTGCCGGTCAGGCACAGCAGAATACCGATGTGGCGCATGTCCTGCGTCCTTTGCTGCTCGGGCCCTCTCAGGGGGGCGTCGCGAGCAGCAGAAAGCGCCCGTTGCCGCGACGAACCAGCTGGAAGGCTTCGTTGTTGTCGTTTGCCTCGGGCGAATCATAGCGCGGTCGTTCGAGTTTTGCGATAGCCAAGCGCAGATTGTCGCGAATCTGGTCCGAATCGCCACTGTCGAGCGCATAGGCTGTCTGGAACACGTTTCGGGCCTCGGCGATCTTCCCGCGTTCCATGAGGGTCACGCCGAGGTTGTTCCAGGCCGGCGCAAAGCGTTCGTCAAGCTGGATCGCCTGGCGCAGGATGTTCTCGGCCTGACCCAGACGGCCGAGGCGGAGGTTGGCCGATCCGATCGCCGACAGGACGTCGGCGGTGACGCCCTGTTCGGCCGCGCCGCGGTAATAGGCCCTCAGCGCCAGTTCGTACTCGCCCGCCTCCATCAGGCGGTGCCCGACGATCAGGCCGTCCACCGCATCGTCGGACGCCCGAACGCGCGAGGGCGCAAAGGGGCTGTCGCCGCCCACGGTCGCGCCGCTCAGCCGGCCCGACGTCGTGTCGCAGGCAGTCAGGAGGATGAGGCAGAGGCCGGTGAGGGCGGCGGCTTCCGCTCGGATCATGAAAGGGTCTCAGAAGTTCTGGAGCGTCACGTAGATCCCGTAGACCGACGGCCCGATCAGAATGATCAGCAGCGGCGGCACGGTGAACATCATCGTGCCCAAAGTCAACTTCGTGGGCAGCACGTTCGCCTTTTCCTCGGCGCGCATGATGCGCTTGTCGCGCATCTCGGCCGCGTAGACCCGCAGCGCATCGGCGATCGAGGTACCGAAGCTCGCCGACTGGATCATCACAGTGACGAAGGACGACACGTCGGGCACGCCCGCCCTCTCGCCCATGTCCTTCAGGACCGAGACACGGTCCTTGCCGGCCTTCAGTTCCTGCGCGACTGTCTCGAACTCTTCGGCCAGGGTCGGGTAGCCGACCTTGATTTCGCGCGCGACGCGGACGATCGACTGGTCGAGCGACTGGCCGGCCTCGACGCAGACGAGCATCATGTCGAGCGCGTCGGCGAACCCTTCGATGATTTCCTGCTGGCGCGACTGCACGCGCCGCTCGACCCAGTAGCGCGGCAGGTAGTAGCCGATGAAGCCGGGGATCAGGATGGTCAGCGCCAGCGAGAGGGGCGAGGGGTCGCCCACGGCGCTGCGCACGATGGTGATCAGGATGCCGAAAAGCAGCATCCCCATCCCCAGCACGAACTGCAGGAAGTGGAACGTCCGCACCGCCCCCTTGCCGCGGTAGCCCGCGCGCAGGAGCTTGAGCTTGGTGGCCGAGTATTCCTGTTCGCTCTTGGGTTCGAGGAAGCTGGCGAAGCGGTCGAGGCTCGGGCCGCCTTGCCCACCCGCCCGGAGGCGCTTCTTGGTCTGAGAGGAAGACCCTGCGCTGCCGTCTTTCTTCAGCCGGTCGAGGGGGTCGATCCGGCGCTTGAGCATCGTGGGAAGCGCAAGCAGGATCAGGAGCAGGCCGAGGCCGCCGACCGCAAGAAGGGGGCCAAGGGGTCCGAGGGTCTCGGTGAGGAACTGGTTCACGCCGTCGAGCATCTTCTCGCCCCCTCAGACCTTGATGTTGACCATGATGCGCATGAAGATCACGTTTGCCGCCAGGAACACGCCGACCGTGATTGCGGCGGGGATGAAGGCGGCCGTCTCGCGCACATCGTCGTAGTAGTCGGGCTTCAGAAGCGTGATCATCAGAAGCGCAACGAAGGGGAAGCCCGACAGGAACATGCCCGACCACTTCGCCTCGGCGGTGATCGCCTTGACGCGGCGGAACAGCTTGAACCGGGCGCGCACGACCTGCGCGAGCCCATGCAGGATCTCGGCCAGGTTGCCGCCGGACTGGGCCTGGATCGACACCGCAACGGCCAGGAAGCGAAGATCCTGCATGTCCATCCGCTCGGCGAGGTTCTTCAGCGCGTCCGAGATGTCGCGGCCGTAGGCGGCCTCGTCGGCGATCATGCCGAACTCGGAACCCAGGGGGTCGGGGATCTCCTTGGCGACGATGTTGATCGCCGACGAAAACGGGTGGCCGACGCGCAGGCTGCGCACCATGAGTTCCACCGCATCGGGAAGCTGTTCCTCGATCATCGCGAGGCGCTTCTTGGCCTTGCGGTTGACCCAGGTGTAGACGCCGCCGATCCCGAAGGCGAGCGCGACCAGCAGGCGCACCACGAGCGGACCGGTGGTCGCCACGGTCAAGAGCAGGAACGACACAAGCGACAGCAGCGCCATGATGATGACAAGCTGGCGCGGCGAGAACGCGATGGCGGCACGCTGTGCCTTGAGGGCGAGGACCTGGTAGAACGGGATCCCGCCGCCCGCCATGTGCTGCGACACCTCCTTGCGGAGCTGTTCCAGCACCTCTTCGCGGCCGGCGCCCTTCTCGAGAAGGTCGAGCCTGCGGTTCAGCCGGTTGTTCAGCGAGATCGACTTGCCGAACACGGTCAGGTACAGGCCCTCGACCAGCAGCAGCACGCCGACAAAGACGAGAATGTAGATGATCGGTTCGGCGGAGAACATGCCGGCGGTCCTTACGGGTTGAAGGGTTCGTAGATGTTGGCGGGCAGGTCGTAGCCCCACTGGCGGAAGCGTTCGGCATAGAAGGACCGCACGCCGTTCGCCGTGAAGTGGCCGATGATCTTGCCCTCGGGGGTCAGGCCCACGCGCTTGTAGCGGAAGACCTCCTGCATCGAGATGACGTCGCCTTCCATGCCGGTCACTTCGGTGATCGACACCATCCGGCGCGAGCCGTCCTGCAGGCGGCTGGCCTGCACGATGAGGTTGACGGCCGACGAGATCTGGCCGCGCATTGCCTTCATCGGCATCTCGATCCCGGCCATCGAGATCATGTTCTCGAGGCGGCTGACGGCATCGCGGGCCGAGTTCGCGTGGATCGTGGTCATCGACCCGTCGTGGCCGGTGTTCATGGCCTGAAGCATGTCGATGACTTCCTCGCCGCGCGTCTCGCCGACGATGATGCGGTCGGGACGCATCCGGAGCGCGTTCCTCAGACAGTCGCGCTGGGTGACGGCGCCTTTGCCCTCGACGTTCGGCGGGCGGCTTTCCATCCGGCCCACATGCGTCTGCTGGAGCTGGAGTTCCGCGGTGTCCTCGATCGTCAGGATCCGTTCGGAGTTATCGATGAAGGACGACAACGCGTTGAGCGTGGTGGTCTTGCCCGAACCGGTACCGCCCGAGACGATGATGTTGAGGCGCGTGGCCACGGCCGCTTGCAGATATGCAGCCATTTCCTCAGAGAAGGCGCCGAATTTCACCAGATCGTCGACGCCGAGCTTGTCTTTCTTGAACTTCCGGATCGAGACGAGCGACCCGTCGACCGCAATCGGCGGCACCATCGCGTTGAAGCGTGATCCGTCGGCCAGGCGGGCGTCGACATAGGGGTTCGATTCGTCCACGCGCCGGCCCACGGCCGACACGATCTTGTCGATGATCCTGAGAAGGTGGCGCTCGTCCTTGAACGAGGTGTCGGTCAGCTCGAGCTTGCCGAACCGTTCGACGAAGACCTGCCGGGGGCCGTTCACCAGGATGTCGTTGATCGTCTCGTCCTTCAGGAGAGGCTCGAGCGGACCGAGGCCCGTGACTTCGTCGTAGAGCTCCTGGAACAGGGTGATCCGCTCGTCCTTGTTCAGGACCAGCGCCATCTCTTCCAGCGCCTCGCTGGAAATGGCCGAGATTTCCTGCCTGAGATCGGATTCGGACGCATGCTCCAGCGCCGACAGGTTGAGGCTGTCGAGCAGCCGCTTGTGCAGCTCGATCTTGATGTCGCTCAGCCGTTCGCGGCGCTTGCGCTCCTTGTCGGCCGGGCTCCCCTGTGCGGGGGCGACCCGTTGCGGGACAGGGGGCTTCGGCGCGGCCTTGGGGGCCTCGGCCGCCGCGGCGCTGGCGGCCGGAGCGACCGCCGTCTCGGCGGGGGCTGGCGCCGTGCCGGTGCGGGCCGGCGTGTCGGACTTCTTGTAGCGAGAGAACATGGCCTAGCCTTTCGCTGTCAATCCGCCGCCACCGCCTCGACCTGGGTCAGGGCATAGAGCGATGTGGCAAGCTTCATCACGTCCTTGCGGAGCGGGTTCTTGGCGGCGTGCTCGGAAAGCGGCAGGCCGTGGTCGTTGGCTTCGGCCACCTGCGGGCCGCCGTCGGGAAGCTGCAGCTCGATCTTGATGTCGAGGCTTTCCGACAGCCGCTTGACGCGTGCCTTGCCGCTGAGATCGGTGAACTTCGGCGCCCGGTTCAGCACGTAGCGCAGCTTCTCGTAGGGCAGTTCCTCTGCCTTGAGCGCGCGCACGAAGCGCAGCGTGTTCTGCGCCGAGCGCATGTCGAGCTCGAGCAGCACGAAGTAGAGCTGCGACGAAGACAGGATCGTCTCGGTCCAGGGCACCACGGTCGAAGGCATGTCGACCACGACGAAATCGAACATGCGCCGCGCGGTCAGGATCAGCCGGGCGATGTCGGTCGGCGTCACGAGGTCCAGCGGCAGCATGTCTGCCGGGGCGGACAGCACGTGCAGCTTGTCGCGGTAGAGCTGCAGCGCGTTGCCGAAGCTTTCGGTATCCATCGCCGCCGTGTCTGACAGAAGCTCGTAGACCGAATCGCGGCGGGCAAGGTCGAAATAGGTCGCGACCGACCCGAACTGGAGGTCGAGGTCGAGCAGGCAGACCTTGGGCGGCTTCTGCTTTTCGTTGCCTTCTTCGCCGACGTTCGCCAGTTCCCAGGCAAGGTTCGACGCAAAGGTCGTCGCCCCGATGCCGCCCGCAAGGCCGTGGACCGGCAGCAGGACGCCCTCGCGCCCGGTGCCGCCGTACTGCGCACCGGCTTCCTCGGCCCCGTCGGACCCCGGGATGATCGTCGCCGTGGTCGGGCGTGCCTTGCGCACGCGCTGGATCGCCTCGTGCAGTGCGCCCTCGGGCAGAGGGTAGGGGCAGAAGTCGTCCGCACCCAGCCGCAGAAGCTGGTGCAGCGCCATCGGGCCGAGATCCTCGGCAACCAGGATGACCTTGACCTTCTTCTCGTTGGCCGCGCGGATGATCTCGCCCACGATGCCAAGCTTGTCCTCGTCTTCGGCGCCCAGTGCGACGGCCACGAATTCGAGCGCGCGTGCGTCGGACTGGCTGAGGAAGGGGATGGCGTCGTCGAACGACAGGTCGCCCCATTTCTCGCCGAGCTCGGCTTCCATGTCCTCGATCAGCAGATCGAAGTTCTGCACATCGCCCGAGATGGTGCAGGCCACGATTGGCGCCGGTTCTGGCATCAGCGCGGGACTACCCGTCATCTCTGCATCCCTCTGTCGATTCGCAGCAAAGCGAAACCCTCACCCCGATTGTCGGCCGATCGCGTGCGGCAGCAGGCACTGGCAGATTCCGGACGTCCTGAACCTGATTCCCAAAAGGGGCGACATTGCGGCCTAATCGTAGAAATTATTCGGTCTTTTAGGACGATCAAAGGGCGCAGCGGAAGATCGTTTCCGCTGCGCCCTTCAAAAGTTGGCCGGCTTTCGCCTGTTGTCAGTTGGCCGCGGCGTCCGCCTGCCGCACGGTCGTCGCCTCGACGGCGCTGCCGACGTACTCGCGGTAGATGACCGACGCGTACTTGCCGTCGAGGTGGCCCGAGCAGCGTACATGGGCCCGGCGGTAGCGCGGCGCGTCGACCGGGCTGCCCGGATCGCGGACCACGATCGGGTCAGGAACGATGTAGCCCTTCGCCTGTCCGGCGCAACGCGAGGCCATCTGGGCCATCATGTTGTTCATCGTCGGGTTGCCGAAGCCGCCTTCGTCCACTTCGGCCCCGGCCTCCGAGAAGAACTCGTTGGACGTGCCCGGCGTACAGGCGGCGAGGCCCAGGACAACGGCGGCTCCGAGGAGCGTTCTGATGCGAAGTTCCATCTGTCTTACTCCATCACGTAGCCGTAGGAGCCATTGAAGTCCTGGCGGGCCACTTCGGCGACCGCTCCACCCTGGCGCGAGCCGGTGTTGCCGCGCAGGAAGAAGTCGGCCTCGCTCGGCGGACGCACCCGGTCGGTGGGCAGCGCCAGCGCATCGCCCTTGGTCGGGGACACCAGATGAGCGGTGATGATGATCACGAGCTCGGACTGGTTGCGCTGATAGTCGGCGCTGCGGAAGAGCGCGCCCAGGATCGGGATGTCGCCCAGCCACGGCACCTGCCGCACGTTGTCGCGGAAGTCGTCCTGCAGGAGGCCCGCGATCGCGAAGCTTTCCCCGTCGCGCAGCTCGACCGTGGTCGAGGCGTCGCGGCGGCGGAAGCCGTTGAGGACGATCCCGCCCGTGTCGATCACCACGGTCGGGTCGATCGACGACACGGCCGCCTCGATGGCGAGGTTGATGAGGTCGCCGTCGACAACCCGCGGGGTGAAGTTGAGCTCAACGCCGAAGGGCTTGAACTCGACCGAGATCGTGTCCTCGTCGGTCGAGACGGGCACCGGGTACTCGCCGCCCGCAAGGAATCTCGCCTCCTGGCCCGAGAGCGCGATCAGGTTCGGTTCCGCGAGCGTGCGGATCAGGCCCTTGCTCTCGAGTGCCTCGAGCGCGATGTTCAGCGTGAGGTCGCCGATCACGCCGGTCAGGCCGATACCGCCCGCCGGGGTTCCGAGGTTGCCGAGCGCCTGTCCGACCGTGATGGTCGAAGCGGGTGCACCGCCCACGGCCGTGAGGCCGCCCGAACCGCCCCCGGCCGCGCCGCTGGCATCCGAGCCGGTGAAGTTGCCCGTGATCCCGCCCGAGAGGCCCTTGCCGACCGAGCGGCTGACCTCGGCGAAGCGGACCTTCAGCATGACCTGCTGGGTGCCGCCCACGACCATGAGGTTCGACACGCGGTCAGGCGCATAGCGGCGGGCAAGGTCGAGCGCGCGGTCGAGCTTCTGGATCGAGGAGACCGTGCCCGACAGCACGATGCCGTCGTTGGCGGTGCGGACCTCGATGTTCTCGCCCGGAAGGATCTGGCCCAGACGTTCCTTGAACTCGGCCACGTCCGGCGTCACCTGGACGTCGACGTTGGCCAGAAGCGCCCCGTCAGCGCCAAGGATGGTCAGCGTCGTGCGGCCCGGCGCCTTGCCGAGCACGTAGATCGAGCGGTCCGACAGCGTCGAGATGTCGGCGATCCCCGGGTTGGCGATCGAGAGTTCGGCGAAGGGCTGGTCGCTTTCGACGACCACGGCCCGGTTCATCGGGACTGCCAGCGGCGCCGCGGCGCCGCCCGACATGATGCGAAGCGTCTCCGCCGGGGCGGTAGACGCCACCGAAAGGCTCAAGGCGAACCCGAGCACTCCGGCCTTCAAAAGCGTTTTCATATACATGTGACCTGCCTCTCTGATCACGCTCTGTTCGGGTCGTTGATGCCCGCGTTACGAAGGGTCTTACCGCCCATGATTTTGCGGCAGCATGCTGCAACCCTAATTTGTTTTCAAGAATCATGTGTTTGGTAGGGAAACTTGATGTGGACAACCTGCAACACACGCAAAATCTCGGCAAAAGCAAACGGCCCGCCACCAGATCGGGTGCGGGCCGTCGCCTAGGATTGCTGCCTGGGATCGTCGCCTGGGATCGGGCGGTCACTCGGGGCAGTCGACGGGGATTTCGACGACCTGGCCGCCCGACCGCTGCTTGATGGTGCAGACGCGCTGCTGGTTCTCAACGCGCTCTTCCAGGCCGAGAAGCGTGCTCTGGTCGACCTCGATCGACTCGACGATCGTTTCGGTGTCCTGCGAGCCGACGAGGGCAAGGCTCAGCCTGCCGCTTGTCTGCGCCTGGGCCAGGTTGGCCACATCGTTGGGCGACACTTCGACAGTAACGGTACGCGCGACCTGCGGATTGGCAAGGTCGCGGTCGGCGGTCTGGTCGATGGCGATGACCTTCACCCCGGTCTGGATCAGCTTGGTGATGGACCGGTCCCCCAGACGGCCGCTCCAGAACACGTCGACCGTATCGCCGGGACCGATGAAGCCCGACACCCCCGAGCTGACGTCGACGTTGATCGCGAAGGCGCGCTTGCCGGGCGAGAGCAGGGCCGACACGCCCGCTTCCTGGCCCGGGCGCGTGACCTTCGTCTCAAGAAGAAGCTCGCCGGGGTCCATCGCGCGGATCACGCTGCGGGGATCGCGGTTGTTGTCGGGGAACAGGACCGCCTCTTCACGGAACGCACCGGCAGGCAGGTCCGCTTCGGGGAACTTGATGAGCTTGACGTCTTCGGGCTTCAGCGGCTCGCCGAAGCGCAATGCGCGCGTCGTGACGTAGATGTCCGTCAGCGGAACCTGCGCTGCCCGGGCCTCGGCCTCCTGCTCGTAGGCCAGGCGGTACTGGTCGATCTGACCCTGCACCTTCATCACCGCGAACCCGGCAAGGCCGAGGCCCAGCAGCAAGACTAGCCCGAAAAGCAACCGCATGTCGCACCCTCTCTTGAAAGCCATCCCGGCAGCAGCGTCGTGACGCTATCACCGCGCCGCCGGATGTTCACCAAGATGGGGGCTGATTATGGCGATCCTGTGGTCAGAGTGCGATAGTTTTGGCTATTGTTTCACTGATCGCGCAGGTCAGTGATCTGGTCGAACCTCAACGCGGCAACCTCTCCGGCCGAAAGCGACCCTCCCACTGCCGACCCGACACTGCCGGTACCGACCGCGATGCTGGTGATCACGGCGATCCCCAGACCGACGATCGCCGCCGTCAGCACGACCCAATCCACCGTAACCGCACCCGACTCGTCCGCAACAAAGCCCTTCAGCATGTTCATGGCCTTCCGTCTCCGCCTTGTCCCGCGCCGTCCGAGCCGGTCGCAGTTGTCATCTTCCAGAAGCAGATTGACTTCGGATTCTGGCAGGAACGCGGCGAAGAGGAGCGATTCAGAGGGAGATTGCGCCAGGGCAGCTGATCTGGCGAGAACACACCGTTTCCAGAATGGAAGAGGCCGCGGCTTGCGCCGCGGCCTCATCGGAAACCGGTGTTCCGTCCCGATTACGGGGTCGGGTTCGACGCGTCCTTCAGGCCGGTCAGCGAGCGGACTTCGCCGGCGCTGAGCGAGGACGAGATCTTGCCGCCGAGGGTGTTGACGCCGCTCGAAACCGCGATGATCACGGCGATGCCGAGGCCGACGATGGCGGCGGTCAGCACGACCCAGTCAACGGTCACGGCGCCCGACTCGTCGGCGACGAAGTTCTTCAGGAAATCGACTTTCATTGGTGTTCCCTCCTAGGAGTACGCTGTTCCATGTCACACCGTTGCGGCGTGTGGTGTCCGGCCATCTCCCGAACTTCCGCCTCGGCATGGGTGTATATGGCCCTCCAATTCGGGCAGGATTTGGGCAAGCGTCGTACCCTTTTTGGGTAGACGTTTCCACCTCGGCTACAGTTTAAGACATTGTTAGGATTTGGAAAATCTACGCCCTGCCGGCGGGCGCGAGCGCAAATCCGCCGCCATCTCCGCGCACGGGCTGTGGAAAACATGCCGCGGGCCGAGTCGAATCTCGCACCACCGGCGCATGGCCGTAGCGGGACGGGCGATTTTCTGCCAGAACCGGCGGCAACACCGCACAGACGGCGACATGAGGCAGGCAATGATCAGGACGATGGCCCTTGCGGCGATCCTTGCGATTCCCGGCGTTCCGGCGGGCGCCCAGGAAACCCCGGCAGCCCCCACCTATGCTCCGAAACGCATCGCACCGCCCGCGGCCGGAACGGCGCGACGGATCACGGTGCAGATCGACCCGGCCGAGCAGGCCCGATTCATCGCGGCGCTTCCGCCCTTCCCGCAGGGCGGCAGCGCGAACCTGCCCACCGACGGGCCGCAGGCCGACGCCAATGCCGCGACCACCTTCCCCTGGTACTGGGAGGTCGTCTCGCCCGCGATCGGTGCCGCCTCGCCGGCGCGGCTGGCCGAGGCGACCGCCGGGCTGACCGCCGGGCCGGACGGCAAGTCGGTGCCGACGCCCAGGATGCAGTCGATGGCGACGATCGCCGAGCGCTACGGCGCCGAGATCCTGCAAGCCACCGTCGGCACCAACGTGTCGCCTGCGCTGGTGCTGGCCGTGATCGGCATCGAAAGCGCAGGCCGCCCCACGGCGGTCAGCCACAAGGGCGCGACCGGACTGATGCAGCTGATGCCCGCGACGGCCGAACGCTTCGGCGTCAAGGACATCAACGATCCCGCGCAGAACATCCGGGGCGGGGTCGCCTACCTCGAATGGCTTCTGGAGGAATTCGGCGGCGACCCGCTGCTGGTGCTGGCCGGCTACAACGCCGGCGAGGGCGCGGTGCGCCAGCACGGCGGCGTGCCGCCCTACCGCGAGACCCGCGACTACGTGCCGAAGGTCCTTGCCGCCTGGACGGTTGCCCGCGGCCTGTGCGTGACGCCGCCCGAGCTGCTGTCGGACGGCTGCGTGTTCAACGTGCGGACGGCGGGGCTCTGAGCCTCAGGCGAAGACGTCGGCCCATTCGGGGTGGCGCTGACGCAGCCCGTTCACGAAAGGGCAGAGCGGCACGACCTTGAAGCCTTCGGCACGGGCATCCGCCACCAGACGCTCGACCAGCGCCCGGCCCGCGCCCGTGCCGCGCAGCGTGTCGGGCACGCCGGTATGGTCTGCGATGCGAAGCACCGGCGAGAGGATGGAGTAGGTCAGCTCTGCCTCGCCGGCCTCGGTCCGCAGGACGTAGCGCCCCTTGCCGCCGCTGTCCTCGCGGGCGATCTCAGTCAACGATCGTCGCTTCGGTCGCGGCGCGAAGCTCGGCCTCGGTCACGCCGTCGGCCAGCTCGACGATGTGCAGTCCCTTGTGGCCGACGTCGAGCACGCCGAGGTTGGTGATGATCCGGTCGACCACGCCCGCGCCGGTCAGCGGCAGGGTGCAGCGGTGCAGCACCTTCGATTCGCCTGCCTTGTTGGTATGGTCCATCACCACCACCACCCGGCCGACGCCGGCAACAAGGTCCATGGCGCCGCCCATGCCCTTCACGAGCTTGCCCGGGATCATCCAGTTGGCCAGATCGCCATTCTCGGCCACCTCCATCGCGCCGAGGATCGCCATGTTGATCTTGCCGCCGCGGATCATCGCGAAGCTCTGCGCGCTGTCGAAGTAGCTGGTCCGGTCGAGTTCGGTGATCGTCTGCTTGCCGGCGTTGATCAGGTCGGCGTCCTCTTCGCCTTCGACCGGGAAGGGCCCCATCCCCAGCATCCCGTTCTCGGACTGCAGCGTCACGTCCGCGCCGGCGGGGATGTAGTTCGACACCAGCGTCGGGATCCCGATCCCGAGGTTGACGTACATCCCGTCGCGCAGTTCCTGCGCCGCGCGGGCGGCCATCCGGTTGCGGTCCCAGCCGCTTGCCACTCCAGCCATCAGACGGCCTCCCGCTTTCTCGTGGTGCGGTTCTCTATCCGCTTCTCGTGCTGCCCCTGGATGATCCGGTGCACGTAGATGCCGGGGGTGTGGATCGCGTCGGGGTCGAGGCTGCCCACCGGCACGATTTCCTCGACCTCGGCGATGCAGACCTTGCCGCAGGATGCCGCGGGCGGATTGAAGTTGCGCGCGGTCTTGCGGTAGATCAGGTTTCCCTGCGCGTCGCCCTTCCACGCCTTGACGATCGACAGGTCCGCCACGATCCCGCGTTCCAGCACGTAGGTCTGGCCGTCGAATTCCTTCAGCTCCTTGCCCTCGGCGATGACGGTTCCGACGCCGGTCCGGGTGTAGAACCCCGCGATTCCCGCGCCACCCGCCCGCATCCGCTCGGCCAGCGTGCCCTGCGGGTTGAACTCGATCTCGAGCTCGCCCGCCAGATACTGCCGCATGAACTCGGCGTTCTCGCCCACGTAGGACGAGATCATCTTGCGGATCTGCCGGGTGTCGAGCAGCTTGCCCAACCCGAAGGCGTCGACCCCGCAGTTGTTCGACGCGATGGTCAGGTCCCTGACACCGGTTGCCACCAGCGCGTCGATCAGAAGCTCGGGGATCCCGCAAAGCCCGAAGCCGCCCGCCGCGATCGTCATCCCGTCGAAGACGACCCCCTCCAGCGCCTCCGCCGCAGACCCGTACACCTTGCGCTTCATCCAGACGCCCCCCCGGTTGTCTCGGGGTTTCTGGCAAGCACCGCGGGCGGAGTCAATCGCCGCACTGCGGCGAAGTCAGTGCGGCAACGCCTCGGGGGCGTATTGCGCGGCGAAGATCTCGTCCGGAGGGATGGGCGTGATGACGTCGATCAGCACGCCGTTCGGATCGGCGGTGATGAAGTGGCGCTGTCCGAAGTCCTCGTCGCAGAGCCCCTTGAGCATCGGCAGCCCCGCGCCGAGAAGCCGGGCATGGACGGCATCGACGTCCTCGACCTCGAAGTTGAGGATCGCGCCGCGGGTCAGGCCGCGGCCCGCGGCGGGGATGGTGTCGTGCGCGCCGTCGAGGATGGCGAGGTTCACCGATATGTTGTCCGCCTGCTGGAGGTGGACATACCAGTCCGCCTGGAAGAGCGGGCGGAAGTCGAAATGGCGGATGTAGAACGCGGCGGTTCCGTCCACGTCGCCGGTCTGAAGCACCGGATAGTATTGCGTGATCTTCATGTTGGCTTGCTCCGCATGAACATGCATACTGAATGTATCTTATAAACATACAGGCTGCACGTATGCAAGAGAGAGTCGAACGCCGGCCGAACGACCAGCGCAGCGCCGAGATGCGCGCGCGCCTTGTCGCTGCGGGCCGGGAGCTTTTCGCCGGGAAGGGATTTGCTGCGACCGGCACGCCCGAGATCGTCGCGCGGGCCAAGGTCACGCGGGGTGCGCTCTACCACCACTTCGCCGACAAGACCGACCTGTTCCGGGCGGTCGCGACGGCCGAGGCCGAGGCCGTCGCGCGCGAGATCGAGGCGGCGGGGGAGGGGGGTGGCCTGACCGAGGGGACGCGCGCCTATTTCAGGGCGATGCGCGTTCCGGGCCGCGCGAGGGTCTTGCTGATCGACGGGCCGGCCGTGCTGGGGCCCGCCGGGATGGACAGGATCGACGCGCGCAGCGGCCGGGCGACGCTGGAGGCGGGGCTCGCATCGACGCTGCCCGACCTTTCCCTGCCGCTGATCGCCGCGCTTGCGACCGTGCTGTCGGCGGCCTTCGACCGCGCCGCACTTGCTATCGCCGAGGGCGCGGACGAGGCCGTGCATATCGACGCGCTGATGCGCCTTGTCGGCGGACTTTCGCGTCGCTAGGCCCTTTGCTGTGCCGCCTTCTTCTTGGCGGCGGGCTTCCTGGCCGTGGTCTTCGCCGGTGCCTTGGCCTTCGCCCCCTTGGCCTTGCCGCCCTTCGCGGCCTTTGCCGCGACCAGCTCCAGCGCCTGTTCGACGCTCAGGTCCTCGGGCGCTGTCTCCTTCGGGATCGTCGCGTTGACATTGCCCCACTTGACGTAGGGCCCATAGCGGCCGGGCATCACCTGGATTTCCCCGCCTTCGGGGTGTTCGCCCAGCGTCTTCAGCGGCTGGGCCGAAGCGCCGCCGGCCGGCCGCCCGCCGCGCGCGGCCTTCTGGGCCAGAACCTCGACCGCCCGGTTCATGCCGATCTCGAACACCTCGTCGGCGTCGGGAAGGTTGGCGTAGATGCGGCCGTGCTTCACGTAGGGTCCGTAGCGGCCGATCCCGGCCTCGACCATCTCGCCGTCCTCGGGGTGGGGGCCGATCTCGCGCGGCAGGGACAAAAGGCGCAGCGCCTTCGGAAGGTCCATCGCTTCGGCCGACCAGCCCTTGGGCAGCGAGGCGCGGGGCGGCTTCGGCACGTCGGCCGTCGCCTCGCCGCGCTGGACGTACGGCCCGAAGCGGCCGGCCTTCAGCCAGATCGGATCGCCCGCGTCCTCGCCCAGGATGCGCTCGGCACCGCCCTCCTCGCCCCCGCCAGGGGCCGAGAGCGGCCGCGTGAAGCGGCAGTCGGGGTAGTTCGAGCAGCCGATGAAGGCCCCGCCCGAGCGTGCGGTCTTTAGGCCGAGCCGTCCCTGCCCGCAGACCGGGCAGGCGCGCGGGTTCGACCCGTCCTCCCGCGGGGGGTAGAGGTGGGGCGCCAGGACCTCGTCGATCTTCTCCAGCACCTCCGAGATCCTGAGTTCGGAGGTTTCGGCCAGCGCGGCGGTGAAGTCGCGCCAGAACCGCGCCAGGACGTCCTGCCAGTCGCGGCTGCCGGCCGAGATGTCGTCGAGTTCTTCCTCGAGGTCCGAGGTGAAGTCGTAGTCGACATAGCGGCGGAAGTAGTTGGCCAGGAAGGCCGTCACCAGCCGGCCCTTGTCCTGCGGGATCAGGCGGCCCTTGTCCTTCGCGACATACTCGCGTTCCTGGATCGTCGTGACGATCGAGGTGTAGGTCGAGGGGCGCCCGATCCCGAGCTCCTCCATCCGCTTGATCAGCGTCGCCTCGGTGTAGCGGGGCGGCGGCTGGGTGAAGTGCTGTTCGGGCGTGACGGCACGCTTGTCGGCAGGCTCGCCCTCGGCCATCTGCGGCAGACGCCGGCCGTCTTCGTCATCCTCGTCGCGCCCGGAGGCGCGCTGGAAGTCGACGTCGTCGCGGCCTTCCTCGTAGACCCTGAGGAACCCGTCGAACAGCACGACCTGGCCTGTCGCGCGCAGCACCACCTGGCCGTCGGCCGAGCCGATATCGGCCGTCGTGCGTTCGAGCCGCGCGGCCTCCATCTGGCAGGCGATGGTCCGCTTCCAGATCAGGTCGTAAAGCTTGCGCTGGTCGGCATCCGCGATCCTGAGCGTCTCGGGCCTGGCAAACAGGTCCGTCGGCCGGATGCACTCGTGCGCCTCCTGCGCGTTCTTCGCCTTGTTCTTGTACATGCGGGGCGACTTCGGGACGTAGTCGGCGCCGTAGAACTTGCCGATCGCCTCGCGCGCGGCCATCACGGCCTCGGGCGCCATGTCGATGCCGTCGGTCCGCATGTAGGTGATGAGGCCCGCCTCGTAGAGACGCTGCGCCGCGCTCATCGTGGCGCGCGCGCCCATGCCGAACTTGCGGCTGGCCTCCTGCTGGAGGGTCGAGGTCATGAACGGCGGCGCGGGGTTGCGGCTGGCGGGCTTGGCCTCGACCGACAGCACCTTCAGCGCGCGCGAGGTCACGGCCTGTACGGCAAGCTCGGCCGCCGTGGCGGTCGGGATGCCGAACTTGTCGAGCTTGCTGCCGCCCAGCACGGTCAGGCGCGCCTCGAACTCGTGCCCGCGCGGGGTGGCAAGGGTCGCCGTGACGGTCCAGTATTCCTGCGCGCGGAAGGCCTCGATCTCCATCTCGCGGTCGACGACAAGGCGCAGCACGACCGACTGCACCCGGCCCGCCGAGCGGGCGCCCGGCAGCTTGCGCCAGAGCACGGGCGAGAGGTTGAACCCCACGAGGTAGTCGAGCGCGCGCCGCGCGAGGTAGGCATCGACCAGCGCGGCGTCGATGTCGCGGGGGTGCTTCATCGCTTCGGTGACCGCGGCCTTGGTGATCGCGTTGAAGGTGACGCGGCTCACCTTCTTGTCCTTCTTGAGCGACTTCGCCAGCGCCTCCTTCAGATGCCAGCTGATCGCCTCGCCCTCGCGGTCGGGGTCGGTCGCGAGGATCAGCGCGTCGTCATCCTTCAGCGCCTCGGCGATCGCCTTGACGTGCTTGCGGCTTTCGGGCGCCACCTCCCAGGTCATGTCGAACTGCCGGTCGGGATCGACCGATCCGTCCTTCGCAGGCAGGTCGCGCACATGGCCGTAGGACGCGAGCACCGTATAGCCCGGGCCGAGATACTTGTTGATTGTCTTGGCCTTGGCAGGTGACTCGACGACGACGACTGGCATGCGGGGCCTTTCGGAAACCGGGCAGGCGGGGCTTGCCCGCGGGCGGCGAAGATGTGGGCCCCCGCCGGGGAATGTCAATCCGGCCGGGCGCTGGCCGGGGCCGTGACCGGGGGTTTGACTGGGGTCAGGCCGGAGGCCGACGGGGGCTGAGCCGCGCCGATCACCCGGCCAAGGCCTCCGGCGGCAGGCGCGACAGGTTGTCCTCCACCCACTCGGCCAGTGCCCGAACACGGGCTGCAGCCTCGGTCCCCAGCGGGGTCAGGGTGTATTCGACATGCGGCGGGACGACGTCGAACGCGCGCCGATGAACGAGGCCATCGCGTTCCAGCTGCTGCAGCGACAGCGCCAGCATCCGCTCGCTGACCCCGCCGATCCGGCGTCGCAGCGCGCTGAATCGCTGCGTGCCATCCTGCAGGGCGATCAGGATCAGCATCCCCCAGCGGCTCGTCACATGGTTCAGGATGCGGCGCGAGGGGCACATCTCGGCCATCACGTTGGGGAGGTGACAGGACAGGCTCACCGAATGCCTCCTAGCTAACATGAATGTAGGTACTTCCTTTTCGTAAGCATGTCCACTAGCTCCTGTGGCCTCGGACCAGGTAGCGCGAAAGGACAGGGCCATGAGGATCGGGGTGACAGGGGCGACCGGGCAGCTGGGCCGTCTGGCGGTGGCGGCGCTCGGGCGGCGGGCGCCGGAAGCCGAGGTTGTGGCGCTGGTCCGCGATCCGGACCGGGCGGCGGACCTGGGCGTGCCCGCGCGGCGGGCGGACTACCGCGATCCGGCATCCCTGGCGCGTGCGGTCGCGGGGCTGGACGTGGTGGCGCTGATCTCGTCAAACGATTTCGATGACCGCGCAGGGCAGCACCGCGCGGTGATCGGCGCGTCCGCGGCGGCCGGGGTCGGCCGGATCGTCTACACCTCGATCCTCAAGGGCGAGGCGTCGCCGCTGATGCTCGCGGCCGACCATGTGGCGACCGAGGCCGCCCTTCGTGCGTCGGGCCTTGCCCATACGATCCTGCGCAACGGCTGGTACACCGAGAACTATACCGCTGCACTTGCCGGTGCCGTGCAGGCCGGCGGGCTGATCGGCGCGGCGGGCGAGGGGCGCCTGTCCACCGCGGCGCGCGCCGACTATGCCGAGGCGCTGGCCGTCGCCGCCGCCGATGCGACGCCAGGCAACCGGGTGCACGAACTGGCGGGCGACGCGGCCTGGACGATGGCCGACCTCGCCGCCGAGGTCTCCCAGGCCACAGGTCGGCAGATCGGCTACACCGACTTGTCGCCCGAGGCCTATGCGGCCGCGCTCGGCGGCTTCGGTCTTCCCGAGGTCATAGCGCGGGCCATAGCCGATGCCGATGGCCATGCCCGGAACGGCGCGCTTTTCGACGAGAGCGGCACGCTGTCGGCCCTTATCGGCCGGCCCACGACGCCGCTTGCCGCCGCGTGGGGCGCGGGCGACGGTTCCGTCAGCAGCGGTGCCGGTGCCCGCGCATCGCGGCGTCGCGGTCCCGGCTTGGGGCGGGGCCGCTGCACCCCTCAGCGCGGCAAGGCCGTCGCGTCGCGCCGGGTCTGCCGACGGGGCCGTTCGAGCTCCGGCGCCGGCGGGGAGGCATGTGCCGGAGTCGCGCCGGGTCCGCCGACGGGGCCGTTCGAGCTCCGGCGCTGGCGGGGAGGCATGTGCCGGAGGCCGGCGTGTTGCCCTGCCAAGCCGGCGTGCAGGGCGTGCCCGCAGGAGTGCCGCCCGCGTATCCCACAAGCTCTGGACCAACCGCCGCCCGGCCCCGCGGGGCCTCGCGGCCCGTGTCTCGGCTGACATGGCAGGGCCATTCCCTCAGGGCCACGGTGCGGGGCTTTCAGTCTTGGAGAGGCGGGCTTTCGGGAAGGGCCGGCGTCGGCAGCGCCGCCGGAAGGCCCGGGCTGCCGTCCTTCAGACGGCCCGCGCGAGCATTCCGCCGGCGCGGCGCTCGACCCGGCCGTCGAGTTCAAGGGCAAGCAGCTCCTCGGCGACGGCCTGCGGAGGCAGGCCGAGGTCGCGCAGCAACTGGTCCTCGGCCACCGGCGCAGGGCCTAGAAGCGACAGGATGCGGGTGGCGACAGGCTCGGCCGCTGCATCGGGCGCCGTCGGGGCAGAACCGGCCCTTCGCGCGGGCGGGTCGGCGCCTGCCCCCGCGGTTCCGGGCAGGGCGGCGGAGCCTCTGCCCGCGTCGCCGCGATCCTTGCCGATCTCTTGCGGGCGGGTCACCGGGGAGCCGCCGCGCCCGGATGGGCTGTCCGACACGCT
>JALORM010000119.1 GCA_025458985.1 Paracoccaceae bacterium
CGGCGCCACCTTCCTCCGCAGGCTGGCCTGCAGGCGGCGTCGGTCAGCGGACCTCGAATTCGGCGTGGAGCGCGCCGGCGGCCTTGATGCTCTTGAGGATGTCGATCATGTCGCGCGGGTTCACGCCCAGCGCATTCAGCCCGGCCACCACCTCGGACAGCGACGTCCCGGAGGCGATCTCGGCCAGCTGGGTGCCCGGATCCTCCTCGATCTCGGCGTTGGTGCGCGGCACGACGACCGTCTCGCCCGGTGCAAAGGGATTGGGCTGCACCGCGACCGGCGCCTCCTCGATCCTCAGCGTCAGGTTGCCCTGTGCCACCGCGACCCGGCTGATCCGGACGTCCGCGCCCATCACGATGGTGCCCGACCGCTGGTCCACGACCACCCGCGCGCGCCGTTCGGGTTCTACCGGGATGTTTTCGATGCGCCCGATTGCATGCGCGGCGGACCGCATCCGCATCGCGGCGATGTCGATCTCGACCGTTCCGGCATCGAGCATCAGCGCGACACGCGCGCCGGTCTCGGCATTGATCGCGCTTTCGATGCGGCCTGCCGTCGTGAAGTCGGGCGTACGCAGCGCAAGGCGCAGGGTCTGGAGGCCGCCGAAATCGAAGTCGATTTCGCGCTCGATCCGCGCGCCGCCCGGGATCGACCCCGAGGTGGGCACGCCCTGCGTCACGCTCGCGCCTTCGCCCTCGGCCGAGACCCCGCCGGCGATGATCGTGCCCTGCGCGACCGCGTAGATCTCGCCGTCGGCGGCGTTCAGAGGCGTCATCACGAGGGTTCCGCCCAGCAGGCTCTTGGCGTCGCCGATGGCCGAGACGGTGATGTCGATCTGGCTGCCGGCCCGGGCGAAGGGCGGCAGCGTCGCCGTGACCAGCACGGCCGCCACGTTCTTGGGCCGGAACTGTTCGCCCGAGACGTTGACGCCCAGCCGCTCGAGGATGTTGGCCATGATCTCTTCGGTGAAGGGGGCGTTGCGCAGCCCGTCTCCGGTGCCGTTGAGCCCGACGACCAGGCCGTAGCCCACGAGGTCGTTGCCGCGCATCCCGTCGAACTCGACAAGGTCCTTGATGCGGACCGACTGCGCGGCAGCGGGAGCGGCAGCGGCGAGGGCGACCAGCGCGGCGGTCAGCAGCGTAAGCAGCAGGCGTGTCATCTGAGGAAATCCACAAGGCTCAGGCGCGAGACCCGGGCGGTCAGCGCGAAGAGGGTTTCAAGCTGGGTCTGCGCGGTCTGCAGCCGGGCGGCGGCCGCATAGGGGTCGGCCTCGACGAGTTCGGTCCGCGCGAGGTCTAGCGCCGTGCCCTCGGCCCCCGCGCGGGCCTCGGCCCCGGCAATCCGCGCCTCGGTCGCGCCGACGCCGGCCCGGATCTCGGTGAGCGGCGTGCGGGCCGACAGCAGCCGTTCGGCCGAACTGCGGCTGAGCGCCAGGCGTTCGGTCGTGTCGGTCCCGAGGGTCGGGCCGGCCAGCAGCGCGCCGAGCGCAACGCCGACCATCACCTCTCTCAGTGCCGGGTCGGCAGCGGTGACCGGGAACGATGCGCCTTCGCCCGCGCCGAGCGACAACGGCGAAAGAGGGGTCGCGGACCCTGCGTAGCCCAGCGTCTCGAACCCGCCGCCGGGTGTCTGGAACCAGGCTTCGACCGCCGCGACGACGCCGGCGGCCGTGGTCTCGCCCGCCACGGCGGCCTCGATGTCGGCCATCATCGCCTGCATCGGGGCGAGCGGAAGGGTATCGGTCGCGATGCCTGCAAACACCGCGCGGTCGGCGTTCTTCTGGTTCAGCGCGCCGACGATCGACTCGAATGCGCCCCGCGCCTCGGCGCCGGCCCGGGCCAGCGTCGCATCGGTCGGCGAGAACGGAATGCCGAGCATCACCGAGGCCAGCGCGTCGGTCCTATCCTGAACCTGGCCCAGCGCGTCCTGCGCGGCCGTGGCGAAGCCCTTCGCCTCGACGATCGCCAGCTTCTCGGAGGCGGCCAGTCCAAGCCGCGCCTCGATCGCGTGAAGCGCGCGCCAGTCGCCGCGCAGGGCCTGCGACAGGTCGGCGGCTCGGCCCGTCGTCACTTCGGTCGACCGGGCCTGGACTTCGGCCTTCAGCGCCGCTGTCTGCCGTGACAGCAGGAAGGTGGTCGAGAGATCGCCAAGTGACCGGAACCCAGGCATCGTCAGATCTCCATCAGCCGGTCGAGCATCGCCTCGGCGGCGGCGACGACCCGGGCGTTGGCGGCGTAAGCCTTCTCGATCACCAGGAGCTGCTGCAGCTCCTGGTCGGAATCGACGCCCGTCGCCAGTTCGGCGGCCTTGAGCGACTCGCGCCGGGTTGTGGCATAGGCAAGGTCGCCCTCCGCCCGCTGGCGGGCGGTGCCGATGCCGCTGAGGAATTCGCCGGAAAGGCCCTGGACGGTGCGGGCGCCGCCCGCGAAGTCGCCCGAGGCCGGCGTGCGCGGCAGGGTCAGCGCGTCTGCCAGGGCCTGCAGCCCGGCAGCCTGGCCCACGGGTCCGGGTGCCGCGGCACCAATCCCGTCGCGCAGCCGCCAGAGCGCGCCGCCGCGGGCAGGGTCGACGGCCGCATTGACAAGAAGCCGTCCTGCGACGCCCGTCTCGTCCGTGGCAGAGAAGGCGGCGCCGCGGTCTGTGAAGAGCCCGGGCGCCCCGGCCGTGAGCGTCGTGTCGGCGGCCTCGTAGCGCTCCATCAGGTCGCGGGCGACGGCGTCGAGGCGCGACTGGGCGGCAGGGGCCAGTTCGTCGCGGATCGTCATCAGCGCTCCGAGGCTGCCCCCGCCGAGCATGCCCGTCGTTGCCCCGGCGGTCGCCGGCAGCCCGCGCAGGGTCAGGCCGGACAGGGCGCCGGAACCAAGCGTCATGTCGGCCGTGATCGTGGCGGTCGGCGTGAAGCCGATTTCGGCCGCGAGGCCGTCGACCAGCACCGCGCCTCCGGTGGTGAACAGTGCGATCTGCCCGCCCTCGCGCGCGACCTCGCGTACCGGGACGATGGCCGAGACGGTGTCCACCTGGCGCTGCCGCTCGTCGAGCAGGCCCGACGGGTCCCGGCCGCTGGCCTGTTCGACCCGGATGTTGTGGTTGAGTTCCGAGATTCGCCCCAGCGCGGCGTTGAGCCGCCCGACCTCGGTCGCGATCGCGGCGTCGGCATCCATGCGTTCCTTCTGGATGGCGCCGGTGATCGAGCCGAGCGTCTCGGCCAGGGCGTTGGCCGCGCCCAGAACGGCTTCGAGGCGTGGGGCGGTGTCCGGACGGCTGGCGGCGGCAACCAGCGCCGATTCGAACTCGGCGATGCGGGTTCCGAGCGCCCCGGGTTCGCCCGGGGCGCCGACCGCGGCCTCGACGCGGGTGAAGTAGGACGCGAGGCTCTGGGTCCGGGCGCCGGTGGCATCGGCCAGGCGCCGCTCGCCCAGGACTGCGGTGTCGACGTTCCGCGCGACGCCATCGATCCGGACGCCCCCGCCCGTGCCCCCGAGATGGCGGGTGGAGAGCATGAGCTCGCGCCGGCCATAACCCTCGGTCGAGACGTTGGCGAGGTTCTGCGAAACCACCTCGGCCCCGCGCGCAGCCGCGGTCAGCCCCGAGAAGGCGTTCGAGAGCGAGCCCGAGATGCTCATGGGTCAGCCTCCCCGGCCGGGCGCCTAGCGCTTGATGTTCGTCGTCTCCTGCAGCATCTCGTCGACAGTCTGGATGACCTTGGCGTTCGACGAATAGGCCCGCTGCGTCTGGATCAGCGCCGTCAGCTCTGCGGCGACGTCGGTCGTCGAGCCCTCGCGGGCATAGCCCACGACCGAGCCGGTCGGGCCGTCGCCGGCATCCCACAGGAAGAACGACCCTGACGACGGGCTGATCTGGTAGGTCTGGTTGTTGAGCGCGATGAGGCCGTTCGGATTCGGCACGTCCACCAGCGGGATCTGGTAGATCCGGCGGGTGAAGCCGGTGTCGTAGGTCGCGGTCAGGAAGCCGTTCTCGTCGATCTCGACTGCGGTCAGGTTGCCGACGGGCGAGCCGTTCTTGGTGATCGCGGTCGGCGCGAAGCTGTCGGAGAGCTGGGTCAGCCCGTTCGGATCGCCAAGCGATCCGATCTGCACGGTCATCGGTCCGCCCGCGACGGTAAGCGCAAGCATGCCCGTGCCGGGGTCGTAGGCGCCGCCCGAGACGGTCGTCACCGAGGCGAGCGTGCCGCCCGAGCCGCGGCTGTCGTCGAAGACGAGGGTGTATTCCCCGATGATGCTTTCGTCCGTTCCTGCGGTCAGCGGGTCGTCGAAGGTGGCGGAATCGCGGATCACCATCGTCCAGGTGTTGGACGAGCCCGTGGCGGGAACGGTGGGGGTGAAGGTGATGTTCAGCGTCTCGGAGGTGCCGAGGTTGCCGAAATACTCGACCGACAGAGGCAACGGGTCGCCTGTTGCACCGGATTCGGTTTCGGTTGCGGGAAGGTTGACGCCGAGGTTCATCGCGGTGGTCGGGTCGCCGGCCGTCTGGTTGGCGTTGATGACCACCGGCACCAGGCCGCCCACCGTGTCGCGCGGCATGATCGGGATCGTGCCGTCCGCGTTCGCCGGCCAGCCCAGCAGGACAAGGCCCGAATGGGTCTTGAGCGTGCCGTTGGCATCCGTATGGAACGAGCCCGTCGTGGTCATCTGCAGCGGCCGTTCGCCGGTGGTCGCGCCAAGCGACACCGAGGGCGTGACCGGCAGCATGCCGCGGCCCGCGATGGCGATGTCGAGCGCGTTCGACGTCCCGACCAGTGCGCCGCGTTCGTCGATCAGGCGCGAGGTCGAGGCGCGGACGCCGCCGGCCGAGTAGACCCCGGCGCCGCGCGCCTGGCTGATCACCATGCTTTCGAAGTCGGCAGCGGCCCGCTTGTAGCCGAAGGTCCCCGAGTTGGCGATGTTGTCGGAGATCGTCGCCAGCCGCGTGGCGTTCGCGGACAACCCGGCCACGCCGGCGTTGAGCGAGGAGGAAATCGTCATCAGGGCAGCCTTTCTGCTGTCTCGTCTCCAGTCCGGAGGCGACCTTCGCAGCTACGGCTTAACGCCCGGCTAACGGCTAAAATGCCCGCGAGTTCACCCGGTGTCCGAGCGCAGCAGCACAAGCTCGATCCGGTTGTTGCGCACCGCCATCGGGTTGGGCGCGACCGGCTTGCGGTCGGCATGTCCGGTGACGCGCGCGATGCGTGCACGCGCAAGTCCCGCTTCCTCGATCAGCGCGCGCGAGGCCTGGGCGCGGGCGGTGGAGAGGTCCCACGACGGGTTGACCTTCAGGACCTCGGGCGCGGCCTGCACATGGCCGTTCACCGCGACGCGGTTGCGGACCAGCCCGAAGATCTCGTCCAGGACCCCCGCGATCTCGCGCAGGACCGGCTCGGGCTCGGCGGTGCCGGGCGCGAAAAGAGGAGCCCCCTCGATGTCGAAGATTTCGACGATCAGCCCCTCGTCGGTCAGACGGGTGGTGATGTGCCGCGCCAGAAGGTCGGTCACCATGCTTTCGCCGCCCTTGCCCAGAAGCATCTCCTCGACCTGGCGCAGTTCGGCGTCTTCGCCGGTCTCGGCGGTTCCGGCATCGGCCTGGTCGGCATCGCCTTCCTGACTTTCCGCGGCCGGATCCACGCCGGTCTGCCCGCGCGCCTGAAGCTGTGTCGTGGTGTAGCGGTTGGAAGCGCCAAGCCCGTTCTGCGCCAGCGTGACCTCCGAAAAGATAGAGGTGCCGCCGAACGCGCCGTCCCCCCCGCCCGAGACCCGGTTCACCGGAATCGTCGGGTTGAAGTAGTCGGCGATACCCTTCCTCTGCTTTTCCGTCGTTGCATTCAGCAGCCACATCAGCATGAAGAAGGCCATCATCGCGGTCACGAAGTCGGCATAGGCCACCTTCCAGGCGCCGCCGTGGTGGCCGCCCCCCGCTATGACTTTCTTGCGCTTGATGATGACCGGTGCGTTGCCGCCCGCAGCCATTGATCCCACCTCGAATTCACCCCGCAGCATCACTAGCAGCGCGGCGTGAACGCGGCCTTAATCCCTTGGATTCGATGGATCGGGGTTTCAGCGGCCCAGACGGGCCGCGA
>JALORM010000120.1 GCA_025458985.1 Paracoccaceae bacterium
GGTTCGTGGCTGGTGATCATGATCCGGTTGCGCAGCGTCAGGTGCTTCAGGCGGTAGGGCTGAAGGAGGGGGTCGGCGGACATGGGCGACTCCGTCGGGTTGTCGTCGCCGATCTGGGGTGGAATGTTCATGCATGTCAAGTTATGCGTCTGTCATGAACATTTCTGTGCCCGACGGGCCGGGCACCGAGGGTCGCGGCATGGCGCGGGCGGGCAAGGAGACCGGGTGGCGCGGATCGCGCGAAGGCTGGCTGCAGGCCGCCTACGACGCGCTGGTGTCCGAAGGCATCGACGCGGTGAAGATCCAGCCGCTGGCCGAGGGCCTGGGCCTGTCGCGGACCAGCTTCTACTGGTTCTTCGACACGCGCGAGGCGCTTCTGGCGGCGCTGGCCGAGATGTGGGAGGCGCGGACGACGCGGCCCCTTGTCACTGCCACCACCGCCTATGCCGAGACGGAAACCGAGGCCATGCTGAACGTCATCGGCTGCTTCCTGCGGCCCGAGACCTTCGATGCCCGGCTTGAGTTCGCGATGCGCGGCTGGGGCCTGAAGGACGCGGGGATCCTCGCCCGCATCCACGCCGCAGACGCGCTGCGCCTGTCGGCGCTGGCGCAGATGCTGGCGCGCTGGGGTCATGCGCCCGCCGACGCCGACGTGCGGGCGCGCACGATCTACCTCGTGCAGATCGGCTACATCTCGATGCAGGTGGAGGAGACGCTGGAGACCCGGCTGTCGCGCATCCCCACCTACGTCGAAATCTACACCGGCCGCGCCCCCGAACCGCGCGAGATCGCGCGCTTCCGCGCAGGGTTCGGCGCAGGGTGACGCGCCGCGAGATCGCCCTGCCCCGCCCGCGCCGGGGCGTATCTGCACGGGCCGGGGCGCGCGACTGCGAAGCGTCGCACCCCAAAGCGACGGCGACGCCGTACGGCGGATCCGCGCCGCGGCTGCGGGGACGCTTTCGCCACGAGGCCGCTCGCCGGCGAACGGTCGCCGGGGCGGCATTGACTGCACACCCTTAGGGTTGACTCGGCACCCTGCCGACGATAGGTGAATGAACGTTCATTCACGCCCTCGGCGACAGGACCGTGCCCGATACCCTGAACCTCCCCGACCAGCGCTCGCGCGAGATCCTGTCGAAGATCAAGACGGTCTTCAACCAGAAGGGTTTCGACGGCGCCTCGATGCAGGATCTTGCGCGGGCTGCCGGGATGAGCGCGGGAAACTTCTACCGCTACTTCGATTCGAAGAACGCGATCGTCGCGGCGATGGTCCAGCACGATCTTGCCGAAGTCGCCGGCGTGTTCCGCCAGATCAGATCGGCGCCCGACCCGCGCGCGGCCTTTCTCGCGGCCTTCAGGCGCGAGATCGGCGAACACCGCGAGGCGTGCGACGGACCGCTCTGGGCCGAGATCGAGGCCGCCGCGAACCGCCGCGGCGAAATCGCCGGGATCACCGCTCAGATGGAGCACGAGCTCCTGCGGTACCTGCTTGAAACCTTCGGTCTGATCGTCGGCCGGCCAGCCGACGAGATGGCCGAGGACTTCACCGAGCATGCGCGCCTGATCATCGTGATCTTCAAGGGGATCGCGATGCAGCCGGACCTGACCCCCGGCCTCGTCGACCTTGCCGTGTCGACCGTCGATCTACTTCTTGACCGTGTCGTCGCCCTTTCGGGTGCGGCGGCCGGCCGTCGAATCCCAGCCTGATGAGCCTCCCATGGTGCGTTACCTCCCCGCAGCCGCCCTTGCCTTCGGGCTGACAGCAAGCGCCGCATTTTCGGCCGATCCGCCTCCAGAAGAGCCCGCCGCACAGACGCTGCCGGCGATCGGCGTGGTCGAGGTCGTGACCACCGTCCTGCGGGACCGGGTGATCGCGACCGGCACGATCCAGCCGGCCGAGACGGTCATCGTGCAACCCCAGGTCGAAGGTCAGGCGACCGAGGCGCTGTTCGCCGAGGTCGGCGACGCAGTGGCGTCGGGCGAGGTGCTGGCGCGCCTGTCCGACAGCGCGCTCAAGCTGCAGCGCAGCCAGCTTATCGCCAGCCTGGCCGCGGCCGAGGCCGGGGTGGCGCAGGCGCGTGCGCAGGTCGCCGAGGCGGAAGCATCGCTGAGCGAGGCGGTGCGGGCGCGCGACCGCGCGCGGTCGCTGCGCGACAGCGGAACGGTTGCGCAAGCGGCGCTCGACGACACCGAGTCGCAGGCGACCATCGCGCAGGCGCGTGTGAATTCCGCCAACCAGTCCATGGCCTCGGCCGAGGCGCAGCTTGGCCTGATCCACGCACAGATCGCCGACGTCGACCTCAGCATCAGCCGGACCGAGATCCGCGCCCCGGTGGCGGGCGTGGTGACCGAGCGCAACGCGCGGATCGGCGCGATCGCGTCGGCCGGCGGCGGGGCGGCGATGTTCACGCTGATCCGCGACGGCGCGCTGGAACTGCACGCCGACGTCGTCGACGCCGACCTGTTGCGCCTTGCCCCCGGCCAGCCGGCGACGATCCGGATCGCCGGGAGCAACAGTCCGATCCCGGGAACGGTGCGGCTGGTCGAGCCGTCGGTCAACGCGGTCACCCGCCTAGGCCGGGTGCGGATCGCGCTCGACAATCCCGCTGCGGTGCGTGACGGCATGTTCGGCGAGGCCGAGATCATCGTGGCCGAGCGCGAGGCGCCTGCGGTCCCGGTGACGGCGGTCGGCTCGGACGGAAGCGTGCTTCGGGTCGACGAGGGCGTGGTCCACCGCGTCGCGGTGACCGCCGGCATCCGCGACGGCGGGCTCTTGGAAATCCGCGAAGGGCTTGATGCGGGCGAGGTCCTGGTCGCCCGGGCGGGGGCCTTCGTGCGCGAGGGCGACCGGATCAATCCGGTCCGGACGGCCGAGTGAGGGGCGCGCCATGAACTTCTCTGCCTGGTCGATCCGGAACCCGATCGCTCCGATCCTGGCCTTCGTGATCCTGATGGTTCTCGGGTGGCAGTCGTTCAACACGCTGCCAATCACCCGCTTTCCGACCATCGACGTGCCCCTCGTTGCGGTCACGGTGAACCAGGCGGGCGCGGCCCCGGCCGAGCTCGAAGCCCAGATCACGAAAGAGATCGAGGACGCAGTCGCCGGCATCACCGGGGTCAAGAACATCATCTCGACGGTGACCGACGGCGTCTCGACCACGGCGGTCGAGTTCCGCATGGAGGTGCCGACCGACGAGGCCGTGCAGGACGTCAAGGACGCCATAGACCAGATCGTCGGCGATCTTCCCGGAGGGATCGAGGCGCCCGTCGTCACCAGCATCGACGTCGAGGGGCAGGCGATCATGACCTTCGCCGTGGCCTCGCCCGACCGCTCGATCGAGGAGCTGAGCTGGTTCGTCGAGGATGTCGTCAAGCGCGGTCTTCAGGGCCAGCGCGGCGTCGGCCGGGTGGACCGCTACGGCGGCGCCGACCGCGAGATCCGGATCGTTCTCGACCCGCTTAAGCTCAATTCCTTCGGCATCACCGCCGCGCAGGTCAGCCAGCAGGTGCGGGCCACCAATGCCAACATCGGATCGGGCCGCGCCGAAGTCGGCGAGGGCGAACAGGCGATCCGCGTGCTGGGCGACGCCGCCGCGGCGGAAGAGCTGTCCACCACCACCATCGCCCTGCCCTCGGGCCGCTTCGTGCGGCTGGGCGAACTGGGCGAGGTCCAGGACACCTACGAGGAGCTGCGGTCCTTCTCGCGCTTCAACGGCGATCAGGTTGTCACCTTTGCGGTGTTCCGCGCCAAGGGCGCTTCGGAAGTCAGCGTGGCCGAGCTGGTCAACGCCGAACTGGAGCGCATCCGCGCGGCCAATCCCGACATCTCGATCGCACCGGTCGACGACACGGTCTACTACACCTACGGCAACTACGAGGCCGCGCTTCACACGCTGATCGAAGGCGCGCTGCTTGCCGTGCTCGTGGTCCTTCTGTTCCTCAGGAACTGGCGCGCGACGATGATCGCGGCGGTGGCGCTGCCGCTGTCGGCGATCCCCACGTTCTACGTGATGGACCTGATCGGCTTCTCGCTGAACCTGGTGTCGTTCCTGGCGCTCACGCTCGCGACAGGCATTCTCGTCGACGACGCCATCGTCGAGATCGAGAACATCGCGCGACACATGCGGATGGGCAAGTCGCCCTATCGCGCGGCGATGGAGGCGGCCGACGAGATCGGGCTGGCGGTGATCGCCACCTCGGCCACGATCATCGCGGTCTTCGTGCCGGTGTCGTTCATGCCGGGCATCCCGGGGCAGTACTTCCGGCAATTCGGCCTCACCGTCGCCATCGCGGTGCTGTTCTCGCTTCTGGTGGCACGGCTCATCACCCCGCTGATGGCCGCCTACCTGATGCGCAGCAAGGATGCGCTGGCCGAGCACGACCAGTCCGATGGCCTCGTCATGCGGGGCTATCTGTGGCTGGTGCGCAAGACCACCGCGGGCCGCTTCCTCTACATTCCCGGCCGCTACCTGACGCTGGCCTCGGCCATCGCCGCGCTTGCGGTATCGCTCTACTTCATGATCCAGATCCCCGGCAGCTTCATCCCGCCCGAGGATGTAAGCCGCGTGTCGCTGTCGGTCGAACTGCCGCCGGGCTCGACGCTGGAGGATACCGACCGCTCCACCCAGGACCTTGCCCGCGTGATCCGCGGGATCGAGGGCGTCGACGACGTCTTCGTCCTGGGCGGCGCCTCGCCCACGGGCGACCGCGACGTGCGCCTCGCCGCCGTCACGGTCACGCTGGAGAAGCTTGACCATTCGCTCCTGCTGAAGCTGTCGGGGCTGGCGCAGCGCATCCCGATTGCCGGCGGGCTGGTGCCCGAGGTCGAGAACACCGGCCGCGAGCGCCCGCAGAACGAGATCGAGGCCGAAATCTTCCAGCGCATCACGGGCCTGCCCGACATGCGCGTCACGAAGCTGAACGACCGGGGCGAGCGGGACATCACCTTCTCGATCCTGTCGACCAACGAGGCCGACCTGAGCGAGGCGGCCGGGCGGCTCGAATCCGCGCTGCGCGGCGACCCGCTTCTGGCGAACGTGGCGACCGAGGGCGCCCTGCCCCGCCCCGAAGTGCAGATCGTACCGCGGCAGGACGAGGCCGCGCGACTCGGCGTGACGACGGCAAGCATCGCCGAGACGGTGCGCGTGGCCAGCATCGGCGACTTCGACGCGGCGCTCGCCAAGGTCTCGATCGACAACCGCCAGATTCCGGTTCGGGTGGAGCTGGACGACGCCGTCCGAGCCGACCTCGAACGGATCCGTGCGCTCCGGGTCCCGGTGGCTTCGGGCGCGACGGTGCCGCTGGCCAGCGTGGCCGACGTCGTGCTGTCCGAAGGACCCTCGTCGATCGACCGGCTGAACCGCGAGCGCAAGGTGACGATCGGCGCAAACCTGCCCGTTGGCGTGGCACTCGGCACCGCCACCGCCCGGTTCAAGGAAATCGTGGACGGGGTCGAACTGCCGGCCTCGGTCCGCGTGTCGGAAGGCGGCGACGCCGAAATCCAGGCCGAACTGACGCAAAGCTTCGGCAACGCGATGATCATGGGCCTGATGCTGGTGCTGACCGTGCTGATCCTGCTGTTCGGCTCGGTGATCCAGCCGTTCACCATCCTGTTCTCGCTGCCGCTTGCCATCGGCGGGGTGGCGGCCGGCCTCATCGTCACCGGAAATGCCGTTTCCATGCCGGTGCTGATCGGCATCCTGATGCTGATGGGGATCGTGACCAAGAACGCCATCCTGCTGGTCGACTTCGCGATCGAGATGCGCAACCGCGGCATGGACCGCATCGCGGCGATGATCGAGGCCGGGCACAAGCGCGCCCGGCCCATCGTGATGACTTCGATTGCGATGTCGGCCGGGATGCTGCCTTCGGCGCTTGGCGTCGGCGAGGGCGGAAGCTTCCGTGCGCCGATGGCCATCGCGGTGATCGGCGGGATCGTGGTCTCGACGGTCCTGAGCCTTGTCGTGGTGCCGTCCTTCTTCCTGATCATGGACGACCTGCAGCGCCTTCTGGCGTGGATGTTCGGCGGCCTGGTCGGCCGCAAGGAAGAGGAAGCTGTCCGCCCGCGTCGCGGCCCTGGAAGGCACACGGGACGGCACCGGCGGAAGCCTGCGGGCAGCCGAGTAAGGGGCGCGCACTGATGCGGCCAGTCGGCTGTCGATCTGCGGGCCCGGCCGGATTCTTCCGGTGATGGCGGGCGGCATCCATGCCGCCGCAAACGTCATGCGGTGGATCTGCTGCCTTTCGGACGCGCCGCGAAGTTCAGGGCCAGGATGACGGCAAGCAGCGCCGCCCCCGCGATCTCCGCGCGGAGGTCGGGCCAGAAGATCGCCACGACGCCGGGCAGGACGGCAATCCGCTGCCAGAGCGGCATCGGCGCCCAGAGGTGGCCCTCGATCGAGACAGCGGCAGCGGCCAGCGCCAGGACGGCGATCGCGCCGTTCCAGACGACGAGGGCGATCGGCCCCCCGAGGACGATCGACTCGTTGAACACCATGAAGAGCGGGATGAGGTACAGGCCCTTCGCGTATTTCCAGGCGTGAAGGCTCGTCTCCATCGGCTTCGATCCGGCGATCGCCGCGCCCGCGAACCCGGCCAGCGCCACAGGGGGCGTGACGTTGGAGTCCTGCGAGTACCAGAAGACGACAAGGTGCGCGATGAGAAGCGGGATGCCGAATTCTTCGGTGAGCGCAGGGCCGACCAGGATGATGAGGACGATGTACGAGGCGGTGACCGGCAGGCCCATCCCAAGCACCAGGCTGGCGATCAGGACAAGGAGAAGCGCCAGGACGATGTTGCCCCCCGAGAACGCGATCATCATCGAGGAGAACTTGAGCCCGAGGCCGGTCAGGCCCACGACGCCGACGATGATCCCCGCAACCGCACATGCCATCGAGACGGCCACCGCATTGCGGGCGCCAAGCTCGAGCGCCTCGAGCGTGAGGGACAGGCCGCGGCGGCACAGGGCCGCGAAGCCGGATGCGGTGGGACCGGACCGGGCGAAGGCGCCAAGCGCGCGGATGCCGGCCGCCGCCAAGACCGCGACGATGGCATAGAAGCCCACGCGCATGGGCGAGTAGCCCGCGACCAGCAGCCAGACCAGCGCCACGAGCGGCAGGAGGAAATGCCAGCCTTCGGCAAGAACGGCGCGGACCGAGGGAAGCTCGGCGGCGGGGATGCCCTCCATCCCCTGTTTCACCGCCGCGATATGGACAAGAAGGTAGACCGCGCCGAAGTAGAGGAAGGCCGGGAAGATCGACACGAGCACGATGTCGACATAGGGCGTGCGCGTGAACTCCGACATCAGGAACGCGCCGGCACCCATCAGCGGCGGCATGATCTGCCCGCCGGTCGAAGCGGCGGCCTCGATCCCGCCCGCCTGCGCGGGACTGTAGCCCAGCCGCTTCATGAGCGGGATCGTGAAGGCCCCCGTGGTCACGACATTCGCGATGGCCGAGCCCGAGATCGACCCCATGCCCGCCGAAGCGATCACGGCGGCCTTCGCCGGTCCGCCGCGCTGGCGGCCGGTGGCGGCATAGGCGAGGTCGATGAAGAACTTGCCCGCGCCGGTCACCTCGAGGAAGGCCCCGAAGAGGACGAAGACGAAGATGAAGGTTGCCGCGACGCCGAGCGGCAGGCCGAAGATGCCCTCTGCGCCCAGGGTCATCTGGCTGGCGACGCGTTCTAGCGTGTAGCCCCGGTGGTTCAGGATGCCGGGCATCCAGTCGCCAAGGAAGGGCAGCTCGCCGCGGCTGCCCGCGAAGGCGTAAAGAAGGAAGACCGCGCCAATGACCGCCATGCCCAGTCCCACGGCGCGGCGTGCCGCCTCGAGCACCACGACCACCGTGAGCACGCCGATCCAGACGTCGATGTCGCGGGGGAAGACCTGGTTGGCGATGATGTCGATGTTCCAGGGCACCCAGGCGCCGACCAGCACGCCGCAGGCGACGAAGATGCCGTCGATGGCCCAGCCGGCGGCGCCGCGCCGGCGGCGGGGGCCGAAGACCGGGTAGATCAGGAAGCAGAGGACGAGGATGAAGCCCAGGTGGATGGGCCGCTGGTAGAAGAGCCCGAGCGGCTGGACGCCCGCCGCGTAGAGCTGGAAGAGCGACAGCGCGATGCCGACGACGGCAATCGCGCGAAGCACGAGCGACGGGGGCTTCGGCGGCTCGGGCGTGCCGGCCATGTCGGTGACCATCAGTCGTCCCCCTCAAGCGCGATCGTCACCCGCTCGCGCTCGGCCAGGGCCGACAGCGAGACGGTCCTGTCGCCCGCACGCAGCCGGTGGTTCACCCAGCCGGCGCCAGGGCGCAGGATGTAGGCGTTGCCCGGCACGGGTTCGTCGAGATCGAGGATCCAGTACCCGCCCTGCCCGTCCGACACCTGCCGCCCGCGGCCGGGAACGTGGTCGAGCCCGGCAGCGAAATCCGGCAGATGCGCGCGGACGAGAACCATCGCACCGCCCCGGTTCTCGTAGCAGTCGGACACCTCGAACCCCTCGACGGAGTGGCGCCACAAGACGCACCAGCCCGCGCCGTCGGGCACGGGAAGGCGGGCGATCTCGGTCCCGTCCTCGCGCGTCGCGGTCAGCGTTCCGGCCTCGGCTGCACCGAGGAGGAGGAGGGCCAGACACCCTCCCCCCGCCAGCGCCCTCACGGGCGGAGCGTGTCCGGGACCTGCGCGCCGGCCTCCTCGTAGTAGCGGATCGCGCCGGGATGGAGCGGGACGGGCGTCGCCGACATGGTGAAGTCGACCGTCGTCTCGTTCGCGGCCGGATGAACCGCCTGAAGGTCCGCGATGTTGTCGAACATCGCCTTCGTGATGCCATAGGCGAGGTCGTCGGACATCTCGGACGAGACGACAAGCACGTTCGGAACCCCGAGGATCGCGATGTCGTCGGGCGCATCCTCGTAGGTGCCGCCTGGCAGCGTGAGCCGGGCGAACGTCGGGTCTGCGGCCTGCGCGGCGGCGATCTGGTCGTCGGTCAGTTCGAGGATGACGATGTCGTTCGTCGTGGCCAGGTTCAGGATCGACGAGGTCGGCGCGCCGACCGACCAGAAGCCGGCGTCGATGTCGCCGTTGGCCAGCGCATCTGCGGTTTCGTTGAAGTTCAGCCGCTGCTCGTCGATGTCGTCGTAGGTGATGCCGTTGGCCGAGAGGATGGCTTCGGCATTGACCTCGGTGCCCGAGCCCGGCGCGCCGACCGAGACACGCTTGCCGCGCAGGTCTTCGAGCGAGGTTATGCCGCTGCCTTCCAGCGCCACGATGTGCACCATGTTCGCATAGACGGACGCAAGCCCGCGGATCATCTCGAGCTGCTGGTCCTCGAACCGGTCGGTTCCCTCGTAGGCCTGCTTCACCGTGTCGGCCAGCGCGAATGCTATGTCGGCATCGCCGGTCGCGATCAGCCCCATGTTCTCGACCGAGGCGCCGGTCACCTCGGCGGTGGCGCTGTAGCCTTCGACATGGGTATTGATGAGTTCGGCAAGGCCGCCCCCCATCGGGTAGTAGACGCCTCCGGTTCCCCCGGTGGCGATCGAGAGCTGGTCCTGGGCCACGGCGGGGGATCCCGCGACGAGAACGGCGGCGATTGCGGCGTGGACTGGTTTCATGACTCTCTCCCTGTTTTTGTTAAGCCTTCAACTTGAGCGGACCGTCGCGCGAAGATCAAGCAAGGATTTCTACCGCAAGTACTGGTGACGGCCGGGCGGCAAGGGCAGCGGGGTCCTGTCAGGCGGCCGGTGCGGGCGCATCGGCGGGGATCGCCATCCCGACTTCCGCCACGGGCGGATCAGGCGATCGTGGGCAACCCGGGCGGGTGGATCGAGAGCTTTTGCGCAATGGCGCGGCTGGTTCGCAGCATCGCAGCAGCAAGCCGGTCATGGTCGGCCTCCGTCAGCCCGTCGGCCAGCGCCGCGATGCTGACGGAGGCGATCGGATAGCCGCCGGGATCGCGGACTGCGGCTCCGATCCCGGTCCGGTCGGCAAAGAACCATCCGCGCTGGACGGCGACGCCGGTCCTGCGGGCTTCCCGTAGGGCCAGGGCAAAGCCCGTCTCGTTGAACGCCGGAAGCTTGCGGTAGCGGAAGCGATTGGCCGCGAGAACCGCTGAGGCTTCAGCGGGAGGCAGCGCCGCCAGGATGGCCATGCTGCCGGCGCCGATGCCCAGGGCGGAACGGCTGCCGACCTCGTGAAGGTAGGACGGAAACGCGATCGAGCCCTGCTCGCGCAGGACACACAGCGCGTCGTTGCCGGTGCGGATCATGACGAAGACGGTCTGGCCGGTCTCTTCCACCAGCGTCGTGACGTCGGTCTGAGCGATGCGGCCGACCGGATGCCGGAGCATTGCCGTAAGGCCCAGACAGAAAAGCTCTCTGCCCAGATGGTAGCGACCGTCCTGTTCGTCCCGCTCGATCCATCCCAGCTCCCGCAGGAGGTCGAGCACACGGTGGATGGTCGGCCGCGGCAGGTCGGTCCAGCTTACAAGCTCCATCAGCGAGGCGCCGTTCGGGCCGCCGCGCGAGATGGCGCGCAGCAGTTTGGCGGCCCGCAGCAGGCTGCCCGCGGACCGGCCGCTGGAGTCCGCCAGAAGCTTGGTCGCCTCAGCCATCGCGCGGGTCCCTGACGCGTGCCCCGCCGCGTGCGCCTGTCGCGCGCCCGGGACGCAGGCGGAGTCTGCGCCTTGGGTCCTTCGGGCGCAATCACCTGCGGTGCCGACTGCACAGGGTGCCCGGGAAATGTGTCCGGATAGCGGACATGGCCGCGCTGGCATTCGATCCGGGATCGGGGCATCAGTGACCCACACAGTCAGCAACGAAAACTCGAACCGGGAGAGGCGCATGAGCCCGTTCCTCAACAGCATCCTTGTGCGGCGCAGCGTGCTGAAGCGATTGTCGGTCGGTGCCGCGGCCGCGGCTTGCGGAACGCCCATGACCGGGTCGGAGGCGAGGTCAAACCCGATGAACAAGGTCCCGGTGGTGCTGGTGCACGGCGGATGGCGCGGCGGATGGTCCTGGCGGCGGGTCGCCGACCGGCTGCGGGCAGAGGGTCATCCCGTCTATGCGCCGAGCCTCACGGGCCTGGCGGACCGCTCGCACCTCGCGACGGCGGATGTGGGGCTCTCGACCCATGTGCGGGACATCGTGAACCTGATCGAATGGGAAGATCTCGAGAACGTGGTGATCTGCGGTCACTCCTACGGCGGCATGGTCATCACCGGTGCGATCGACCGCGTGGGGTCCAGGATTCGGGCCGCGGTCTTCCTTGATGCCTTCGTTCCGTCGGACGGCGCATCGCTCTGGGACCACCTGCCGGAGCCGATCCGCGAACGCTTCCTTGCCGCCGCAGCGGGCGGCGACTTCGTTCCGCCGCCGCCGGCGGCAAGCTTCCTCGTCAACGAGGCGAATCGCGCCTGGGTCGATGCCAAGTGCACGCCCCAGCCCATGAAGACGTTCACCGAACCGGTCGGTACCGTCGCGGCGCGCGAGGCCGTCCCGACCAAGGTCTACGTGTCGGCCACGGCGTACAACTCGCCCGCCTTCGCGCCGTTCGTCGCGGCTCTCCGCGAGGATCCGACGTGGTCGGTCCTCGAGATCGCCGCCGGCCACGATCTCGAGATCGACACGCCGGACAGGGTCGCCGAGATAGTGCTGGCGGCCGCCGCGTGACGGAGGCGCCGGGCGTCCCGCGCCGGGCCAGGCCGCCTTGCGTCACGCACGCTGGTCCGCGGCACCGATGTCCGACGGGGCGACCGAGACGGTCTTGATGACGGCATGGACCTCTATACCCGGCGCGAGGCCGAGGGC
>JALORM010000121.1 GCA_025458985.1 Paracoccaceae bacterium
GCCGCGATGATCGCAAACGAGATGATCGCCGCCCCGCCGATGGCGAAGGCGACCGGAAAGCCCGTGAGGATCCCCGCGAAGAGGCAGAGGAACACGATGATCAGGCCGATCTCGATGCCGTCGAGTCCGAAAAGCATGATTGTCCCCTGCCCCTAGTGGGTGCCTTCGAAGGCTTCGTCACCCTCGCCAAGGGTATCCTTGTCGAGATGCCGGGTATCGGCCTCCTCGCCTTCGACGAAGCCGAGGTAAGAGCGGTAGAAGACCGCGATGGCATGCAGGAAGACCATCCCGGCAAAGACCACCATCAGCACCTTGAAGAGGAAGTAGGCATCGAAGCCGTTGGGCGAGAAGCTTGTCGTCTCGACGTTCCAGCGCATGGCCCGGCTCTGCATCAGCAGCCGGTCGAGCGTGGTCGTGGCGCTGGGGTTCGGAACCACGAGATGGCGCCACATAAAGTACCAGGCGAAAAGCCAGATCAGCACCGCCATCGGCATCATGAAGAACAGCGCGCCGAACATGTCGATCAGCTTCTTGGTGCGGTGCCGCACGCCCGAATAGACCAGATCGACCCGCACGTGGCCGCCCTGAACGAAGGTGTAGCTGACCGCGAGGCAGATGATCATGGCGTTGTAGAGCTTCAGCTCTTCCGACCACCAGGACAGGTCGCGCGCGAAACCGTAGCCCATCGGCGCAAGCTCGATCGAGGACACGCGGAAGATGCGCTGCAGGAAGACGATCATGATCTGCTGAAGCACCATGATCAGGCCCACCCAGGCGACGAGGCGCCCGAGGCCATTGGCGAAGGTCTCGAGCACGCGGACCGCCCCCCAGAGGACCGCGCGCTTCCACATGCCGACCCCTGTCAGCACCAGGAAGCCGGTGAAGACGACGAAGAAGAACTCGACCGAGCCGCCGTAGTAGATGAACCGCGCGAGGTTCTCCTTGTCGGACCAGGCAAGCCAGCTTGCGGGGTGGGTCACCGCGTAGCCGAAGTTGACGAATGCCTGCGCGATGTTGACGAAGAACCAGACGATCCCGTCCAGCATGGCCTCATCCCCCCCGAAATCCCCGCGGACCGTGCGCCCCTACACGTCCGGGACCGGAGGGCGCCGTCGCGCGGCGCCCTCCGGACTTTGGCCGATGCCTAGCCCAGCACGCGGTCGCGCTGGGAGCGGTAGGTGCCTTCCGACCGGGTGATCCACGCCGAGGACGACCGCATCGAGGCCATCGCGCTGTCGTAGATCTTCTTGTAGAGCTCGTCGCCCATGTTCTCCTGGTGCACCTCGTTCGAGGCGTTGCCGAAGGCATCCCAGACGCTGTCGGGGAATTCCATGATCTGGACGCCCGCAGCCTGCAGCCGCTGCAGCGCGGCCGAGTTCTGGCTGAGGAACTGCGACAGGTTCCACTGGTGGCACTCGGCCGAGGCGATCTCGATGATCTTCTGCTGCGCCGGCGTCAGGCTGTCGAAGACCTCGCGGTTGGTGGCGACGGACAGGCCCGCGCCCGGCTCGTGGAAGCCGGCGGTGTAGTAGATCTTGGTGATCTCCTGGAAGCCCGCCTTCTCGTCGGCCCAGGGGCCGATCCACTCGGTGCCGTCGATCGCGCCAGAGCTGAGCGCCTGGTAGACCTCGCCACCCGGCAGGTTCTGCACCGAGGCCCCGAGCTTGCCGAGCGCCAGGCCGCCGAGGCCGGGCATGCGGAACTTGAGGCCGTTGAAGTCCTCGGGGCCCGCGATCTCGGCGCGGAACCAGCCGCCGGACTGCGCGCCGGTATTGCCGCCCAGGAACGACTTCAGGCCGAAGATCTGGCCCAGCTCGTCATGCAGCTGCATCCCGCCGTCGTGGTAGTACCAGTTGGCCAGCTCCTGCGCCGTCATCCCGAACGGAACGGCGGTGAAGAAGGCGTAGCCCGGGTGCTGGCCGACGAAGTAGTAGTCGGCGCCGTGGTACATGTCGGCCTGGCCCGACACGACCGCGTCGAACACCTCGAAGGCGCCCACGAGCTCGCCCGCGGCCTTGAGGTCTACGGTCAGCTGGCCGTCCGAGAGCGCGCCGATGGTGTCGGCCACGCGCTGCGCGCTGTCGTGGACGCCGGCCAGGCCGCGGGTCCAGGTGGTCACAAGCGTCAGCGTCCGGTTGCCCTGCGCATAGAGCGGTGCGGCCAGCGTCGAGGCCGCCGCGGCGGTGGCCCCGCCGACCGAGGCCTTTCTCAGGAATGAACGACGATCCATCTGGTGGTTTCCTCCCCATTGGACGCCCGGCCCCTGACCGGGCGGATCGTTGCGGTGGGCGGACCCTAGCGGCGGCCCGGAGACGTGAAAATACCCACCAATACGGAGTAGCGCCCCGGGACCCTGCCCGCAATTGACCGCGCCGCCCGAGGGCCGCATTCTGCCTGCGGCGGGAGGGAGGCGCGGCGCTGGACTACGGCAGGGACATCCCCGCGGGCAAGGACCGGCAGCGCGCCGGCATGCGCCTGCTGCTGGTCGCGGCGGTGCCGCTGCTGCTGGCCGTGGCGGCCATCGCCGTGCTTGTCACCTGGCAGGCGCGCGCCACCGCCGAGCGCGAGATCGCCGTTCTGGAAGAACGGCTTCTGGCGGCGAAGAAGGAAGAGCTCAAGAACTACCTCTCGATCGCCCGCACCGCCTTCGGCGCGATCTATGGCAACGCGCTCCCCGACGACGAGGATGCCAAGCGCGAGGTGATGCAGCAGCTTGCCGCCATGCTCTACGGTCAGGACGGCTACTTCTTCGTGTTCGACTACGAAGGCCAGAACCTGGTCGCGCCGCGTCAGACCCTGCTCATCAACCGCAACTGGCTGTCGCTGACCGACAGCCAGGGCACTCCGATCACCGCGCGCTTCATCGAGATCGCGCGCCAGGGCGGCGGCTATCACACGCACCTGTGGTGGAAGCCGACGACCGGCGAAGAGGCCGAGATGGTCACCTATGTCGTCGGGTTGCAGGACTGGCAGTGGGCGGTTGGCACGGGCATCTTCATCGACGACGTGCGCGCCACCGTCGCCGCCGCCCGCGAGGGCACCGTAGCGCGCATCCGCGAGACGTTCCTCTACATCGGTGCCATTGCGCTGGCCGCGCTGCTCCTCGTCTTTGGCACGGGCCTGACGCTGAACTTCCGGGAACGCCGGCTTGCCGACGCCCGGCTGAAGGCGCTGACGCAGCGGGTGTTCGACACGCAGGAGGAAGAGCGCGGCCGCGTCGCGCGCGAACTGCACGATTCGATCAGCCAGATGCTGGTCGGCGTGCGCTACGCGCTGGAACTGGCCCGGCGCCGCCTGCACACCGGGGATCCCCGGGCCGAACAGAGCCTCGAGAAGGGAATCGACACGCTGTCGGGCGCGATCCAGGAGGTCCGCCGGATCAGCCGCGACCTCAGGCCGGGCGTGCTGGATGACCTCGGGCTCGGCCCGGCGCTCGGCGCGCTGGTCGACGAGTTCGGCAAGCGCACGGGGATCGAGACCGAGTTCGAGACGGTCGTCTTCCGCAACCGCCTGGACCAGGAGGCGAAGATCGCGCTCTACCGGATCGCGCAGGAGGCGCTGACCAACATCGAACGCCATGCCGGTGCGCGGAAGGTCACGCTGATGGTGCGCGGCCACAAGCAGGGGGCGATCCTGCGCATCCAGGACGACGGCCACGGCTTCACCCCCGGCCAGGCCGGCGCGCAGGGGCTTGGCCTGCGCAACATGCAGGAACGCATCGAGAAGCTGGACGGGACGCTCAGGATCCTGTCGTCGAAGTCCGGCACCCTGATCGAGGCCGAGGTTCCGCTGACTCACATGCTGCCGCCATCCACGAAGACGCAGGAAAGCGCATGACCGCCCCCACACCCCAAGCCCGCCCCGCGAGCATCGCGGCGCCGCACCGCGTCCGCGTGATGATCGTCGACGATCACCCGATGGTCGCCGAGGGGATCGAGGCGCTGCTTGACTCCTACGACGACCTCCAGGTGGTCGGCACGCTCGGCAACGGTGCCGACGCCGTCGCCGCGGTCGAGCAGCTGTCGCCCGACGTGGTGCTTCTGGACCTCAACATGCCCAAGGTCGGCGGGCTTGCGGCGACCGAGATGATCCTCGAACGCCGTCCGGGCACGCGCATCCTGATCCTGTCGATGCACGACAGCCCCGAATACATCGCGACCGCGCTCAGGCACGGCGCGATGGGGTATGTGCTGAAGGACGTGCCGACCGAAGAGATCAAGGTTGCCATCGACACCGTCATGCAGGGCCGGCGGTACCTGTGCACGGGCGCGGAGGCCTCGCTGACGCCGGCCACGGCGGACGGGCGCGAGCCGCTCACCTCGCGGGAGCAGACGATCCTGCTGCTGCTGGCCGAGGGCCGGGCCAACAAGGAGGTGGCGCTTGCGCTCGACATTTCGGTGCGGACGGTCGAGACCCACCGCAAGAACATCAAGCGCAAGCTCGGGATCTCGACCACCGCCGGGCTGACGCGCTACGCGCTGGAACATGGCGTGTTGCAGGGCACGGGGCAGTAGCAAGCGCCGCGCGGCAGAAGGCGCGCCCGCCGCGCGATCACCCAAAGTTGCGCCACACCCTGCAGCCTCCGCAAGAAAACCACCCTTCGCGCGCCCGCTGCGACACTTTATGCCGCGCGACGGGAGTTGACCTCACCCGCGCCGCCCCCTAATGTCCGCCGAACTCTGGGATGGGAGCGCGGGCCATGGCCGGCATTCTTGTAGTCGTAAGGACCTGGCGCATGGGCCGTTGACACGGACTCCCTCTTGAGGACCCATGCGCCCCCGACCGACCCTCGGGGGCTTTTTGTTGCGTGACGAAGCGATGGAGACGGACATGTCACGGCAGATGACCGGCGCGAAGATGGTGGTTCAGGCGCTCAAGGATCAGGGCGTCGAGGTGGTCTTCGGATACCCGGGCGGCGCCGTGCTTCCGATCTATGACGAGATCTTCCAGCAGAACGAGATCCGCCACATCCTGGTGCGCCACGAACAGGGTGCAGTCCATATGGCCGAGGGCTATGCGCGTTCGACCGGCAAGCCCGGCGTCGTGCTGGTGACCTCGGGCCCCGGCGCCACCAATGCCGTCACCGGCATGGTCGACGCGCTGATGGATTCGATCCCGCTTGTCGTGCTGACCGGGCAGGTTCCGACCTTCATGATCGGGTCGGACGCCTTCCAGGAGGCCGACACCGTCGGGATCACCCGCCCCGCCACCAAGCACAACTGGCTGGTGAAGGACACCGACCGCCTGGCCGAGACCATCCACCAGGCCTTCCATGTCGCCACGAAGGGCCGCCCCGGCCCGGTGCTGATCGACATCCCCAAGGACGTGCAGTTCGCGACCGGCGACTATGTCCCGCCGCAGAAGGCCTCGACGGGGCACTACCAGCCGAAGGTCAAGGGCGACCTCGACATGATCACCCGCCTGGTCGAGGCGATGGAGAAGGCCGAGCGGCCGGTGTTCTACACCGGCGGCGGCGTCATCAACTCCGGCCCCGGCGCCAGCCAGCTCTTGCGCGAGCTGGTCGATGCCACGGGCTTCCCGATCACCTCGACGCTGATGGGCCTCGGCGCCTACCCGGCGTCGGGCAAGCACTGGCTGGGGATGCTCGGGATGCACGGGCTCTACGAGGCCAACCTCGCCATGCACGGCTGCGACCTGATGATCAACATCGGCGCCCGGTTCGACGACCGGATCACCGGCCGCATCGCCGACTTCAGCCCGAAGTCGCGCAAGGCCCATGTCGACATCGACCCGTCCTCGATCAACAAGGTGATCCCCGCCGATTTCCCGATCCTGGGCGACGTCGGCCATGTGCTGGAAGACCTGCTGAAGGTCTGGAAATCGCGGGGGCGCAGGACCAACGGCGAGGCGCTGTCGAAGTGGTGGGCGCAGATCGGCGAATGGCGCAAGGTCGACTGCCTGAAGTTCCGCAACTCGGACAAGACGATCAAGCCGCAATACGCGCTCCAGCGGCTCGAGGCGCTGACCAAGGACCATCCGAAGCGCTACATCGCGACCGAGGTGGGCCAGCACCAGATGTGGGCCGCGCAGTAATCCCGATGCGCTGGTCATCAACGTCGCGGGCGAGGCGTCTTGGCTGATGAACATGCAGGAGATGGGCACCGCGATCCAGTTCCGCGCGCCGGTCAAGCAGTTCATCCTGAACAACGAGCGCCTGGGCATGGTGCGCCAGCTGCCCGATTTCGTCAAGCTGGCCGAGGCCTTCGGCTGCAAGGGCATCAAGTGCGATGCGCCCGCCGACCTCGACGACGCGATCCGCGAGATGCTGGCCTACGACGGCCCGGTGATCTTCGATTGCCTGGTGGAAAAGCACGAGAACTGCTTCCCGATGATCCCCTCCGGCAAGCCGCACAACGAGATGCTGCTCGGCGAGGCCGAGACACAGGGTGTGATCCAGGCCGGTGGTGCAGTGCTTGTCTAGGCGATGCAGGACCGTGACGCGATCCTTGCCGGGGATGCCAGGCTGACTGCCTTCGCCGGTTTGCGGGGGTGGCAGTTCGGTATCTTCGGCGCCGCCCTCACCCTGCTCGTCGTCGGCGGCATGCTGGCGACGGCCGTGCTTCAGACCTCGGCTGACGGACCGAAGGCGCTTCCCATCGACTTCCGCGTGTTCTGGGCGGCAGGGCAACTCTTCGTCGGGGGCGAACCCCTGGCAGTGCTCGACAATGCCCGGCTCGGCGCAACGCACAACGTCGACCCCGAGGACTGGATGCCCTGGCTCTACCCGCCGGGCTTCCTTCTGTTTGTCGCGCCTTTCGGTCTGCTGTCGTTTCCGCTTGCCCTGTTCCTGTGGACGACCCTGTCCGTCGGCCTCGCTGCCTGGGCGTTCCGTCCCTTCGTGGCCGGGGTCATGCCGCTCTGGCTGGGATTGAGCCTTGCGCCGACGTTCCTCCCATCGCTTCTGATCGGCCAGACCAGCCTTTTCTGGTTGGCGGGCGTCCTTGCGGCGCTGGCCGCCTTGCGCGGCGAACGCTGGGTGTTGGCAGGGATCTTCATCGGCTGCCTGACGCTGAAACCGCAGTTGGGCCTGATCATTCCCGTCGCGCTCCTCGCGGTGGGGGCGTGGCGCACCATCTTTGCGGCAACCGCGACGACGCTGGTTCTGGCCGTGCTTCCGACACTCGCGGTCGGGCCCGAATTCTGGGCGGGCCTCCAGGAAAACGTCGTCACTCACGGCAGGTTCGTCGTCGAGCGAATCGACAACCTGAGGCTTATGATCGGACCGTTGTCGCTTCTGGCGGGCCTGGGCATGGCCCCGGAGGCGGCTCTCAAGGTCCAATGGGTCCTTAGCGTCATGGCCGCGGTCACCGTGTTTGCCGTCTGGCGGTCGCCGCGGGCCGGATTTGATGTGAAGGCGGCGGTGCTCCTTGCCGGCAGCCTCCTGTCATCGCCGTATCTGTGGTACTACGAAGGCGCGTTTCTTGCCGCGATTGCGCTGTTCCTCTTTCGCGCCGGTATGCTCCGGGTGCGCTTTCCCGACATGGCCATCCTCCTGCTGCTCTGGCTGGGAAGCGGGCTGCAGGTGATCCAACGCATTCTGATGGACGAGGTGGATCTGTTTCTCGGCGCGCCGCTCATCACGGCCTTGTTGCTTCTGACCCTCGCACTTGGCTGGCGCGCAGTGCTGAAGCCGCGCGCTAAGGGGTGAGCGGCGGCATGGCGCCCCATCCCGCCGGCACCTCCGTTCCGATCCCTTTGCGCCTGACCCGTATGGGGTTGCCTCGCGCGTGGAACAGGACATAAAGCGTCAAACCAGGCAACGCGCGGCGGAAACGGTCAGGGGACAGGCATGTCGGCACTCAGGATCAAGACGGGAACGACGTCGCACTCGGCTTACGAGCTGCGCTCGTCCTATGGCGACGTGCAGGAGACGCATACCCTTGCCGTCGTCGTCGACAACGAGGCCGGCGTCCTCGCCCGGGTCATCGGACTGTTCTCGGGGCGAGGCTACAACATCGACAGCCTGACGGTGGCCGAGATCGACCATACCGGCCACCGCAGCCGGATCACGGTCGTCACCACCGGGACGCCGCAGGTGATCGAGCAGATCAAGGCGCAGCTTGGCCGGATGGTCCCGGTGCACGAGGTGCACGACCTGACGGTGGAGGGGCCGGCGGTGCAGCGGGAACTTGCGCTGTTCAAGGTGGCGGGCACCGGCGAGAAGCGGGTCGAGGCGCTCAGGCTGGCCGACATCTTCCGCGCCAACGTGGTCGATTCGACGCTGGAAAGCTTCGTCTTCGAGATCACCGGCACGTCCGAGAAGATCGACGCCTTCGCCGAGCTCATGCGGCCGCTGGGCCTTGTCGAGATGGCCCGGACCGGGATCGCGGCCCTGTCTCGCGGGGCCTGAGACGCCCGCAGGTCGCGGGCGGGGGGAACCTCCGGCGCTGGGGAAAGGCACCGGGGGCCCCGTCAAGCCTTGCGGCCGTCAGTTGGCGAGCGTGCCCGCTTCCTGCGCGGCCGTCAGCTCGTCGGAATCCACCGTGCCGTCGGCATTGGCGTCGACGAGGGCGAACACCTCCGGCGTGAGGTTGGGATAGGCCGCCATCAGCTCTTCCATGGAATAGACGCCGTCTCCGTCAGTGTCGGCCACCTCTTGCGCGATGGCCATCCCGGCTACACCGAGAAGCGACGCGGTGGCTGCGATCATGACTTTCTTCATGACGGTCTCCTTGTTGGTTCTGTCACTGGTTTGCGAGGGGCGGTGTTGCGCCCTCACTCTAGCAGGACGGCGCAGGGAAGGGCGTTATCCCGGGCGCGGGGGTCGCCCTGGCGCGCCGGCAAGCGCCCGCCGGATCGGGGCTGCCGTGGCGGCGGCGCGCCGCGCAGCGCGGCCTATCCTTCGGAAACGGGTTCGCGCAGGTGGCCGTCGTCCTGGCCGCGCCTGAACTCGGCCGGCGAGATGCTGCCGCTGCCGTCGGTGTCGATCTTGCTATAGTCGGCCTCGGTCAGGCTGGGGTAGAAGACCTGAAGTTCCTCAAGCGAATAGGACCCGTCGCCATCGCTGTCGATGGCCGAGCCGCCCGCCATCACGGCGGCTGCCGCAAGGACGGCTGGAACCGCCGTCCAGAAAGCTGCGCCGCGCAGCGCCATGGCCTGTCTCCCGCCCGTCCTGCCTGCCGTCCTGCCATGTCGACGGTGACGAAAGCGTATAGGACGGCTTGGGTGGCGTGGGAACGGGGCGCGGTGGGCAGGATGCCGCGCATCGGTGAGGATCCGCCGTGCCCTCGCGCCGCCGCGCGCGGATTTCAGCCTGAAAAGGCCCGTTCAGCGCCGGCAGCGGATTCCCGCGGTCTGGAAACGGTCGAAGGGCAACCGCAGGTTGAGACCCCGGCCGCAGTGCAGGGTCCGCCCCGGCACGCCTGCCGCCGGCGGAAGCCGGGTGTCCTGGCGCCCGTGTCCACCGCATGAGGAGTGCATGTCCGTATCAGTACCCGACACGCCCGCCCGCAGCCTGCGGGCTGCCCCTGCCCCGCCATCCGTCTCGGCTCCGGCCACCTCCTGCCGGCGCGAGCTGGTCGGCCTGATCCCCGATCTCAGGCGGGCTGCTCGGGCCATCGTGCGCGACCCCGACCTGGCAGAGGACCTGGTGCAGGAGGCCCTGCTGCGGGTCTGGACGCGGCTGCGCGAGGGCGGTGTGGTGGACGATCTTCGCCCCTACCTGATGACCACGCTGCGCAACCTCGCCCGGCGGCCGCCGCGGCTGGCCCCGGCCGAGGCCGCCGCACCCGAGACGACCGAGCCGGCTGCCGCCGGCCGCATCGCGGTCCGCGAGGTGGCCGCGGCCCTTGCCGCGATGCCGCCCGATCAGGCGCGGCTGCTGCTGGCCGCGGCGTCCGGTGCGGGCACGCTTGCCCAGATCGCCGCCGAGGCGGGGTTGCCGCCCGGCACCGTGGCAAGCCGCGTCTGGCGCGCACGGGCGCGGCTGCGCGCCGCCTTCGACCTGCCCGAGGACGCGCCCGTGGCGGCGCTGCTGGCGCCCTGAGACCGCCC
>JALORM010000122.1 GCA_025458985.1 Paracoccaceae bacterium
CGGCGAGGTGGACCAGTCGCGTGCCGACTACGTCCAGATCGCGGGCCATTCCCTAGTGCTTGCCGCCCCCGAAGGCGTGGAGCCGAAGGCGACCGGCCGCGGCTTCGTCGACTGGCCGGACGTCCCCGAGGACGTCTACATCCTGACCGACATTGCGGAAAGCAGGCTGCGCGCGCTCCAGAAGGTCCTGTCGTCGGCCGGTCGGCCGGCTTCGACCATGCACGAGGTTTCCGGCGTTTCGGCGCTGTCCAAGCTGATGGCCGCCCACCCGCTTTGCGCAATTCTTCCCGAGACCCTGGCGGGGGTTTTGCAGGGGTCCATGGCCCTGCGAACCTTCGTCCGATCCAGTCCCCCTTCGGCGTCGTTGCGCCGTGGGGCTCGCTTTCTCGCTTGAACCTTGGGCGGATTAGAGGCGAAATGTGCTTTGGAACCGCAACTGCCGCCGTTCATTGACGGCGTCGACGCATAGAAAGTGCCTGGTGGACAGGGTTGCCCGAAGATGACCTCGAACCGACGTCTAGTCGTTGCCAACCTAGACCTGGACGCCGACGTCTTCGCGGCGATTCATGCCGCGCTGACGGCCGGGAACCTGCTGCCCGGAACGGCGGTCCTGCTTGAGGACTTCGCCGAACTCGGCCCGACGCTGGCGCAGGACGGGATCGAGCTTTTCGCGCTGTACAGCCGCCGGGCGGACAGCAGCCTTCCCTCGCTGTCCCGTGCCCTGGCGCGCATCGGCGCGGTCGACCTGACGCTGGAACAGATGCAGGCGCGGCATGCCGTGCGCAAGATCACGCTCGTCGATTGCGGCGAGCTTCCCTGCGCACCGCTTTCCGATTTCAACGCGGTGGCCCAGTACCTCGAGGCCTTTGCCGAGAACCTCGAGACCGATGCGGCGGGGGGCGTCATGGCGCTGGACTTCGACTTGTCCGGCGAACCGGCGCAGCTCAAGCTTCTGGACACCCAGTCGCCGGACTTCGTGGACCACTTCGTGGCCTACACCAAGCAGACGCTGCGGATGCTCAACAGCGGCTTCGGACAGGGCGACCTGCCCGGCGGCTGAAGCCGTCGCCCGAGGCGGGATTGCCTGCCCGGCAAGCGTCGGTGCCGACGTGCGATCAGGAAGCGATCGCGGGAGGCGCCTCGGGGCTGATGAAGCCGATCGGGTAGATGATGGTCTGCGGCTGGATTTCCTGGTAGGCCAGCACCGGCATGTAGATTCCGTGCTCCTGCAGCACGTTGAAGAGCGCCCGCCGCACATCCTGCTGGGTCAGAAGGACCGGATCCTTGCCGCGGGCATAGTGCTCGTTCGTGATCGCCTTCACCTGCGCGGCGATGGTCGCGGAAATCTGGCTGTCGATGATCAGGTAGCGCTGATCGTCCGCCGCGCGGAATCCTTCCCGGATGAAGCTTTCCAGCGTCGGGGCGACGACCACCGCCGGCAAGAACCCGTCAGGCGCGTAGCGGTTCGTGATGAAGTCTCCTACCGCCACGCGGACGTACTGCAGGACCTCGTAGGGGTCGGGCTTCTTCGGCCCCCATTCCAGGATCGACTCGAAGATCCGCGCCTTGCTCGTCAGCGGCATGCGTTCCTGAAGATAGAAGCGCAGGACCGCGCTGATCTGGTTCAGCGACAGGCTTTCCCGCAGATCGGCGACGAGCGTCGGGTTCGACCGCCCGAGACGGTCGAGCATCCGCGCCGTCGACTGAAGCCCGACGAACATCCCCAGATTGGCCGAGATCGTGCGCTTGAGGTCCATCATGATCTGGTCGAGGAAGTTCCAGAAGTGGATCTTCTCGGCCTCGAGGCGCTCGCGCTCGGATTCGTTCACCAGCACGCCTTCGTAGGTGCCGAAGTGGCGCGTGGACTCGATGCCGAGGGTGTGCAGGTAGGATGCGTTGGCCTTGACGAAGAGCCAGCCTGCCCAGGCCTTGCCCCGCGCCATCACATCGTCCTTGATCCTGATCTCGTAGCCGTCTTCCTCTTCGTTGATCATGAAGCGCCAGTGGCCCATGGGCACGCCGAACTCGCGTTCGAGGCTGTCGTTGATCCCGCAGAGCTCTTCGTAGAAGAATTTCGGATCGAACTGGCGGATCACGGCCGGCAGGACAACGGTCACCGTGGGCGCGACGCCGGTCCGGTCCTCGGCATCCTTGCACTGGGCCTCGTTCAGGCTCCAGACCTTTTCCCAGTCGCCGTCGCCGATCTGGTTGGCCTTTTCCGCCTTGCGAACGGTCAGGTACACCCCGCCTATCATGGATAGGCCCACGATGAGGAAGATCACCGTCGGGAAGCCCGGCACGAACCCGAAAAGCGCGATCGCCCCGCCGGCGAGGATCACCGTGCGGTAGTTCGCGGTGATCTGCTGCGCGATCTCGGTCCCGAGGTCCATCCCTTGGGGATTCGTGACGCGGGTGACGATCGTCCCGGCCGAGACCGAGATCAGCAGCGCCGGGATCTGCGACACGAGGCCGTCGCCGATCGTCATGATCGCATAGAGCTCAAGCGCCTCGCCGAAGCCGTAGCCGAGCTGCGCCATGCCGATGGCGATGCCGCCGATCAGGTTGATCGCCGTGATGACGAGGCCCGCGATCGCATCGCCCTTGACGAACTTCATCGCCCCGTCCATCGCGCCGAAGAGCTTCGCCTCACGCTCCAGCATCTCGCGCGCCTGCTTGGCATCGACCTGGTCGATGTTGCCGGCGCGGACATCGGCATCGACGCTCATCTGCTTGCCGGGCATGCCGTCCAGCGTGAATCGGGCGCCGACCTCGGCGACCCGGTCGGCGCCCTTGGTGATCACCAGGAACTGCACGATGGTGATGATCAGGAAGATGACCAGACCCACGATCAGGTTGCCGCCGGCCATCACCTCGCCGAATGTTTCGACGATCGCCCCGGCATCGCCCTCGACGAGGATCAGCCGGGTCGTGGCGATCGAGATCGACAGACGGAACAGGGTGGTGACCAGCAGAAGCGACGGGAAGGTCGAGAAATGCACCGGCGAATGAAGCTGCAGCGCCATCAGCATGATGATGATCGAGGCGCTGATGTTCAGCGTGATCAGCACGTCCATCACGAACGGCGGCAGCGGCAGGATCATCATCAGCAGGATCGCGGCGAACACGATCACCAGAAGGACGTCTCGCTGCTGCGCCGCCCTTGCCACGGCATCGAGGAACTTCTGCATGTCCGTCACTCTCCCGTAGAAGCGGCCGCTGCCTCGCCGCCGCCGGCGCTGCCTGCCGGCGGACCCGATGCCTCACGCAGCGCGGCAAGGGCCGTGGGCGTGCTGCTCTCCGAGCCCCGCAGAAGCGTGATGTCGGTCCGCCGCGCCTTCTCCAGTGCCTCCGCGGCCTTCTCGACCAGGTCGACATAGGCGGTCGGCCCCGCCACCAGCAGCGTCCGGCTGCGTTCGTCGTAGCGGTGCGTGAACTTGGTCTGGTAGATGTCGAGGCTCTGCAGGATGCGGATCGCCTCGGGGCCCGATGTCTCCTGAAGCGGGATGATCCGCGTCTCGATCTCGCCGATCGGCGAGACGCGCAGCACCTGCCCGTCGAAGTACCAGACGAAGTCGAACTCGGCGGCGCGGTTGTCGAGATACTGCCGGCGGCTGACCATCGTGTCGTCGGTCGCGGTCACGGTTCCCGAGATGTCGCCGGTGACGACGAGGCCAATGCGCAGGTTGCGCGCAAAGATCTTGAGGGCCTCGACGATGTCGATGTCGCGCGCAATCAGCGGATAGGGCACATCCTCGTCCGGGATGGAGAGGTAGCCGGGCGTGCAGCCTTGCGGCCCGCAGCCCTGGGCGGCGGCCGTCGCTGCCGCAAGCCAGAGCGCGCCCAGACCGGCCAGAACTGCACGATGAATGGCCATCTCCGGGCGCGCCCCCTTTCCTAGTACTTGAAGCCGGCCGGACCGAGCGACCCGGGAGTGATGCCGCCGCCGCCGGGGTGGCCGGAGGGACCGCCGCTAAGGATGAACTCGAGGTTCGACAGCGGCGAAGGCAGCTCGGTGATGCGCGGCTGTTCCAGGCGCTCTTCGCCAAGGAACGGCGTCACGATGACCACCAGCTCCTGGTTCGACCCGCTGATCGTGTCGGCCCCGAAGATCGCGTCGACCGCGCGCCCCAGCCCGTTGTCTCGGCCCTGCCGCAGATCGGCGTTGGTCGACTGCCGCGACAGGCCCGCGATCGCGAAGGACTGGCCGTGGCCCAGCTCGACATTGGTCCGGAACCTGCGGGTGCTGAGGTTGGGAAAGCTGTTGCCGTTCACGGTAGCAGTGGTGCCGCTGGCATTGGTGATCGAGCTTTCGATGGTCAGCCCCAGCTTGTTGCCCGGGGCGCGCGACGGAATGAACACGAGCTCGGTTCCCACGAACTTGTAGTCGAGCTGGAAATTCCGGTCGTCGGCGCCGTCATTGTCGCTCACGTAACGCGGCACCGGAATTTCGCCGCCCACAGCGAATTCCGCACGGTCGCCATTCACGGTCGAAAGGGTCGTTTCCTGCGCGATCGTCGCGACACCGTTCGAGACCAGCACGTCGATCGCCGCGGTCAGGGTATCGGCGCTGGATTCGGTGCGGCCGATCTCGATCACGCCGCGGTCGCTGGTGCCGATGAAGAAGCCGCTGGCGGCGACGAGGCCGTTCCAGTCGATGCCGAACCGTTCGACCTGGTTGCGGTTGACCTCGAGCAGGCGCACCCGCAGGCGGATCAGGTTCGATCCTGCCACGGTCAGCTCGTCGATGATCGTCGTGCCGGGAGAGGCCGCCGAAAGCGTGGCGATCACGTTCTCGCGCTGGCTTTCGTCCGAGACGACACCGCTGACCAGGATGCTGCCGCGCGCCGACTGCACCGAGATCGACTGCCCGGGAAACCGCCGCTCCAGCGTCCCGCGAAGCTCTGACAGGGCATGGGTGACCACGATGACGAAGCTGCGCTCGAGCCCGGTTCCGACCTCGGTCGTGATGAGCGTGGTCTCGCCCACGGCCTTGCCGAAGACGAAGACCCGGTTGCCGGGCGACACGCTGGCGTCCGCCACCGAGGTGTCGGCGATGAAGACCGTTTCGGTCGACGCGGTGTCGTCCAGCGTCACGCTCTTGCCGACCTCGATCTGGATCCGGTCCTGCGCTGCCGCCGAAACGGCTGCTGCAAGAACCAGGACTGCGGCGACCAGGACGGCCCGGATCGCCGCAGAGAGCGACGCCGTCGGATTCGCCAGGAAAGCTGTCATTCGAATTGCCCCCAATGCACTTTGCTGGCGGGACTTTACTGGCGCGATGGGCAAAAGCAACTAGCGCACCGCCGTCATCTGCACGGCATTCAGATCGTCCAGCGCCGATCGCTGGACCGCCCAGTGCGATTGCGTCTGAATGCCCTGCAAGGCCTCGGTCAACTGCTGCGCCAGGTGCGTCGCGACCTGCAGCCGCTCCATGCTGCTTGTCAGCAGCATCAGCTGGTTGTGGCCCGTGGCACCCGGGGCCTTCGCGACGTCGGTTCCGGCCGAGGACTGGGCGACACCACCGGCCGCCTTGACCGGGGTCCGGCGCTGGAGCGACTGCAGGACCGGGTCGGAGTCGTTGTCCTGCGCCTGGCCGGGCTTGTCCTGTCCCGGCTGGCTCCGGCGGCCGCGGGCGACCGTCGTCTCGTCGGCCGGAGCGTTGGGGTCGCCCTCCTCGCGGACGCCATCGCGGCGGGCCATGCCCAGCGCGGCGCGCGCCGCGGCTTCGGTCGCGTCGCCGTCGGTCGCCTCGGCGATCACCTGCGAGAAGAGGCCGGGCCCGATCGGCGCGCGTTCGGTGATCGCGGCGGGTGTCGACGTGTCGACCTTGAAGGCCTTCTCGCCACTCTGTTCGGCGCGGACGCGCTTGACCGATGCGGACTGGTCGACACTCGTCGTGTTCGGACGTCCGACCGGGGTGCTCATCGTCGCCTCCTTCCGCTTGCCGCGGGCGCAGAGGTCCGGTCCTCTGCGCCTCCTTCATCTAGGCCCGCAGTCGTGGCGATGGGCGTATTCATTTTGCTTATGCGCAGCGGTCCCTGCTGGACAGCGGCGGCCGGTCACCGGTTAATCTGGGGCGCAAACCGTGGAGACGTGCCATGAACGACCAAACCATGTCGCAAGAGATTGTCGAGGTCATCCGGGACGAGGCGGAGAAGTTTCCGCTCTGCATGCTGCTGATCCGCGACGTCTTTGCCTTTTCCTTTGAAGAGGCCACAAAGGTCAGCGAAAAGTTCACCTGCAATTCCGAGCTGTTCGCGGCCTTCGAGGAGGTCAAG
>JALORM010000123.1 GCA_025458985.1 Paracoccaceae bacterium
GTTGGCCCGTGCCTGGACGGCGTCCCCCCACCCCCCTCTCCTCCCCACGAGGGGGAGGGGGGGCTCTGGTGTCCCTGTCCGGCCGCTCCTTGCCGGGCGACGGAATGGGGCTGCTCCCCTCCCCCCCTGCTTCCGGACATGGGGGAGGTGGGCGCGGCGTCCCGCCGTGGCCCGCCCTTGCGCGCATAGCCCTGCGCCTCGTAGCCCGTCACCCGGCCGTACTCGTCGGTCGCCGTATGGGCCGGCAGGCGGGCGCGCTCGCCCCCGCCGTCCTTCGTCGAGGCCGCCGCACGGGCTGCATCCGAAATCCGGATCCCGGCCTTCTCGGCCACGACCTGCGCGCATTCGATCAGCGCGCAGTTCTTCGCCTCGCGCCGGTGCGCCTTCATGTCGCCGTCGCGGTAGGCGTTGAGGATGCGGAGTTCCACGGGGTTCATCCCCACCGCCTCGGCAACCTTGTCCATATGCGCCTCGATGGCGAAATCGACGCCGGTGATGCCGAAGCCGCGCATCGCCGTCGCCGGCGTGCGGTTGGTGTAGACGCAGTAGACATCGGCATGGACGTTCGGGATCGTGTAGGGCCCAGGCAGGTGCCCCACCCCCTTGATGATCGCGTAGGACGACAGCCGCGTGTAGGCGCCCGAGTCGAAGTAGCCGGTGAACTTCCGCGCGACGATGCGTCCGTCGGCCATCACGCCGTCCTTGAGGTACCAGCGTTCGGCGCCCCGCGGCGCGCCGACCTGCATCTCTTCCTCGCGGTCCCAGGCGTATTTGACCGGGCGCCCGGTCAGCATCGCGCCGAGGATGGCGAGCGGCTCGTGGATCGAGTCGACCTTGCCGCCGAACCCGCCGCCGACCGTGCCGCCGATGAAATGCAGCCGCGAGGATGGCAGGTTCAGGACCTTCGCCGAGGTGCCGAGCGAGAAGAACAGCGCCTGGGTCGAGGTGTAGCAGACGTAGCGCCCGTTCTGTTCCGGCGCGGCGATGGCGCCGCAGGTCTCGATCGGGGCCTGCTCGATGGGCGACATCTGGTAGCGGCCCTCGACGATGTGGTCGGCCTGTCGGAAGGCCGCCTCGACGTCGCCGAAGCGCAGCTTCTGGTGGTCGTACTTTCCGTGGTAGACGAACTTGTTGCCCGGATAGGGTTCGCAGACCGTGGGTGCGCCGGGGCGGATCGCCTCTTCCACGTCGAGGACGTGGGGCAGCACCTCCCAGTCGACCCGCACCGCCTGCGCAGCCGCCCGCGCCTGGGCTTCGGTTCCGGCGATGACGGCGGCCACCGGCTCGCCCTTGCAGGCGACCTTCTTTTCCGACAGCAGCGGCTCGTCGTCGATCCCGAAATCCAAGAGCGACAGCAGCGTGTTCAGGTTCACCGGCACATCGCGGCCGGTCAGCACCCTGACGACGCCGGGCATCCGCTCGGCCTCGGATGTGTCGATGCGGCGGATACGGGCGTGGTGGTGGGGGGACCGGGCGCAGGTTCAGGTCCTCCCGCCGCTCGTCGGCGAAGAACTCCTTGCGGAACTCGATCATCCGGCCGGGGATCATCTCGGTCATGCCCTGATCCTCCCTTCGGCAACGGCGAGGATCGCCGCGATGATCGGCTCGTAGCCCGTGCAGCGGCAGAGGTTGCCGCTGATCGCCTCGACCACCTCCTCGCGGCTCGGCCGGGGATTGCGGTCGAGCAGCGCGCGGGCCGAGACCAGCATTCCGGGCGTGCAGTAGCCGCACTGGGCGGCGAAGTGTTCCATGAACGCCTCCTGCAGCGGATCGAGCGCGGCGCCCTGGCCGAGGCCCGCGGCGGTGCGCACGTCGCGGCCTTGTGCGGTCTCGGCCAGCATCAGGCAGGAAAGCTGCGTCTGCCCGTCGACGGTGACGGTGCAGGCGCCGCAGGTGCCCTGGCCGCACCCGTACTTGGGGCTGAGGTCGCCGAGGCCCCGGCGCAGGAAGTCGAGCAGGTTCTGCCCGTCCTCGGCGAAGGCGGCGCGTTCGGTGCCGTTCAGGCGCAGGGTGACGGGTTTCAGCGGCATGGGTGCGGCCTTTCCGGTGAAGGGGCACGGGCGGGTTGTGCACCCCGAGGCGAGCGTGACGACATCACAGCATCCCCTCCAGCAGCCGCTTCAGATGCACCCCCGCGACCTCGCGCCGGTACCAGGCGCTGGCGATGGCGTCGGTCGGCGGGTCGAGTCCTTCGGCCGCCTGCGCCGCGGCCCGGGCGATGACGGCGGCGTCGAGCCGCTGGCCCTCCAGCGCCCGCTCGGCGCCGGACCCCCGCATCGGCCCCGGACCCATGGCGCCCCAGGCGATGCGCGCGCCGCGGATCGTGCCGCCCTCGCGCGGCAGAAGCGCGGCGATGGACATGATCGAGACGCCCTTCGGCTTCACGCGGCTCACCTTGAGGAACCCGAACGCCCGCGCATCCCGCGGCCGCGGCACCTCGACGGCTGCGACCAGCCCGGGCGCGCGGCCCCGGTCGCGCAGCAGGTCCTCAAGCGGCCGGGGCGACCCGCCGCCCGCCATCACCACCCGCGCCCCCAGCGCCAGCAATGCCACGGCGAAGTCGCCGTAGGGATGCGGCGCGAAGAGGTTGCCGCCGACGGTCCCCATGTTGCGGACCTGCGGCCCGCCGACCTGGCGGGCGACCGGGTGCAGGAAGTCCGCCTCGCGGCTGGCCAGCACCTGCGCCATCGTCACGCCCGCACCCAGTGTCACCCCGTCGCCCGAGGCGCGGATCTCGCGCAGGCTGGGGTCCGTCGTCCGCACGATCCGGCCCGGCGCGGTTCCGGCGTTGACCTCGCGCATGACGACCGTGCCGCCTCCGAGGAAGGCCGCCCCCTGGCCCATCGCGCGGGCCGCCTCGGCCAGCGTCGGATAGGTCTCGACCGTGGTCATTGCTCAAGCCCCATATGCGCGCGCACGGCGTCCATGCCGGACTGGTAGACGCCCTCGGCCACCATCTGCCGCAGTTCCTCTTCGCGGCCCGCGGGCGTGTCGAACCGGCTTTCCCAGTGCCAGAAGGTCGCGTCCTCGTCCGTCACAGGGGCGAGGCGGACGTGGGCCACGTAGTTCAGCAGCGGCACCGGCGTGTCGAGCAGGCAGTAGCTGAACGCCATGTCGGCATCGCTGAGCGTCAGAAGCTGCTCGCGCAGTTCCGACCCGTCCTGCAGGTGGAAGCGGCGGACGCAGCCGATCCGGTCCGACGTCTGGCCGCGCTCGATCACGCTGTCCCGCACGATCGGGTGCCAGCGGTCGTGACCGTTGAAGTCGCGCAGCACCTCCCACACGGCCTCGACCGGGGCGGGCAGCACCGTGCTTTTCACCACCTTGACCATGTTCACCCCGCCATCTGGCGCTTGAGCGCGTTGAAGCCCGCCAGGAACACGTTCTGTCCGATGCCGGTCACCAGGTCCTCGGCCACCTCGGCCGCGCAGTCGAACTCGGCCGTCCACTCGGCGAAGGTGCGGTCGCCGTCGGTCACCGGGGTCAGCCGGATCGTCGCGACATAGTCCGTCAGCGGCATAGGGCTTTCGAGGATCGAATAGGTGCAGAAGTAGTCGTAGTCGCTGAGGCCCAAGAGCTTCTCGCGCAGGTGGTCGCCGTTCTGCAGGTGGAAGTCGCGCACGCAGCCCACGCGGTCGGCGGGTTCGCCGTTCTCGATCCGGCTGTCGCGCACGGCCGGTACCCAGCGCGGCAAGCCGTTGAAGTCGCGGATGCGGTCCCAGACCTTCGCGGCGGGCGCGTCGATGATCGAGGAGACATAGACGCGCGGCATCTACTTCTTCTCCCCCTCGGGCTTCTGCTTCTTCACCGCCTCGGCCACCCGCTGCAGGTCGGAGGCTTCGCGCATCAGACCGCCCTGCTTGGCCAGGCTTCCGCCCTCGATCCCGATGTCGGACAGAAGCGAGTCGATCAGCGGCGCCTGCACGCGGTAGCGCAAGGCCGAGTTGATGACCTCGTCCGTCGGACTGCCGCCCGCGCCGCCGCCGCCCTCGCCGGTGATCCCGGCCAGCTGCATGATCCGGATGTCCTGGATCTTCTCCAGCGGCTTGACGGAGGCCGCGACGATCCCCTCCACATGCTCCAGCATCTTGCGCTTGAACAGCGAATGGCGCGCCTCGTCGGTCAGGATGTTCTCGGCCTCGTTGATCAGCTTCTGCGCCTCGGCCTCGACCGCGGCGCGGACCTGCGCGGCCTCGGCCATGAGCCGCGCCTCGGCGGCCGCCTTCTCGGCCAGAAGCACGTCGACCGACTTGCGGCGGCTTGCGGCCTCGGTCTCGCGCACGGTCTTGACCTTCTCCTCGGCCTCGGCGGCGCGGGCGCGGGCGGCATCTGCCTCGGCGCGGGCCGCGCTTTCCTCAAGCGACTTCTGGTAGAGCGCGATGGCCTTTTCCATCTGCGCGGTCTCGACCGCCTTCTCGCGGTCCACCTCCAGCCGGCGGCGGATCGTCTCGTGGTCGATGCGGATCTCGTCCAGCCCGCGCTCGGACGCGATGCGGGCGCGCTCCACATCCTCGCGGCTTTCGATCTCGGCCTCGCGCAGTGCCTGGACGCGCGCGATCTCCAGCTGTTCCAGCGACCGCCGCCGTTCCAGCCGTGCGGCCTCGACGGCGCGCTCGCGCTCCACCTCGGCGGCCTCGACGTCGCGCTTCGCGGCGATCTCGGCCTGCTGCACGGCGGACTCGGCGGCGGCGCGCTTCTGCTTCTTGTCGGCAAGCGCGACGACCCGGGCCTGCTCGGCCTCCTCGACCGTGCGCTTGCGCTCGATGTCGGTGACCTCGCGGGTCTTCTGGCTGGCGATGCGGTCCTGCTCCAGCGCAAGCTCGGTCGCGACACGCGCCTTCTCGACCGCCTCGCGGCGGGCGATCTCGGCGGCCTCAAGCTCGCGCTCCTTCTCGATTTCCCGCGCGCGAACCTCCTGTTCGGCGGCGATGCGCTCGGCCTCGAGCGCGCGCTTCTGCGCGATCCTCGCCTGCTCCACCGCCTCGTCGGCCGCCACCCGCGCCTCGTCGAGTGCGCGGTTGCGGGCGATCTCGCGGTTCTTCGTCGCCTCGTCGGCGGCGATGCGGGTCGCGGCGATCTGCTTCTCGCGCGCGATGCGGGCGGCCTCGACCGCCTCGCCCGCCGCGATCTCGGCGGCCTCCACGGCCTGCTGCCGCGCGATCTCCAGTTCGCGGATGCGCCGGTCCTCGGCGATGCGCGCCTCGCTCACCTCGGCGGCCTGCAGGATGCGCATCCGTTCCACCGCCTCGCGGCTGGCGATCTCGGCCTCGTCCAGCGCCTTGGCGCGCGCGATCTCGCGCTGGCGGATATCCTCCTCGCCGCGGATGCGGGTCTGCGCCAGCAGCAGGTCCTGGGCCATGCGCCGCTTCTCGTTGGCCTCGTTCGCCTCGATCTCGGCCTCGCGGATCGCCTTCTGGCGCGCGATCTCCAGGCCCTGCGTCTCGCGTTCCTTCTCGATGCGGGCCTCGGCGACGGCCTTCTCCTGGGCGATGCGGGCGCGCTCGGTCGCCTCGCGGGCGGCGATCTCGGCCTCTTCGATGGCGCGCTGGCGGGCGATCTCCTTCGCCTGCGTCTCCTGCTCGTTCGCGATCTTCGCCTCGCGGACGGCGCGTTCCTGCAGGATGCGGGCGGTCTCGGTCGCCTCGCGGGCAGCGATCTCCTCGGCCTCGATGGCCTGCGTCCGGGCGATCTCGCGGCCGCGCACCTCGCGTTCCGAAGCGATGCGCGCCTCGGCGATGGCGCGTTCGTTCTGAATGCGCGCCTTCTCGATCGCCTCGCGCGCGGTGATCTGCGCGCTTTCGGCCTCGGTCTCGCGCTCGGCGCGTTCACGCGCCAGTTCCGCGCGCTGCTGCGCCCGGCGGAACTCCACGTCCCGCTCCTGGCTCAGCCGCGCCTCCTCGCTTTCCCGCTCGATGTCGAGCGCGAGCTTCTCGGCTTCGAGGTTGCGGGCGCGGATCTTGATCATCGAGTCCTGCTCGATGTCGTTCCGGAGTTTCCGCCGCTCCTCGATGTCGCGGATCAGCGCGGTCAGGCCCTCGGCGTCGAACCGGTTCGAGGGGTTGAAGTATTCCAGCGCGGTCTGGTCGATGTCGATGATCGCGACGCTCTCCAGTTCCAGCCCGTTCTTCTCCAGGTCCTCCTGCGCCAGTTCCTTCACGCGGGCGACATAGGCGTGCCGCCCCTCGTGCATCTCGCCCATGTCCATCTCGGCAGCGACGGCGCGCAGCGCGCTTTCGAACTTGCCGGCCAGAAGGCCGTGCAGGTTCTCGGCCTCCAGCGTCCGGCGGCCCAGCGTGGACGCCGCCATCGACACCGCCTTCCGCTCGGGGCGGACGCGGACGTAGAACTCGGCCTCCACGTCCACGCGCATCCGGTCCTTGGTGATGAGGGCCACGTCCTTCGTCCGGCTGACCGCCAGCGGCAGGGTGTTCATGTTGACTGGCGTGATGTCGTGGATGATCGGCCAGACGAAGGCGCCGCCGTCGATCACCACCTTTTCGCCCAGGAAACCCGTGCGGACGAAGGCGACCTCTTTGGTGGACCGCCGGTAGAGCCAGTGCATCACCCAGTAGAGGATGAAGACGGCCACCGCCGCCACGATCAGCCACAGGATGAGCTGTCCGATCAGCTGGCCAGTCATGTCTCTTCCCTCCCTCGCCGCCGCGCGCTCAGCGGCCCCTGATGCGCTTGAAGCGCTTGGTCTGTTCGGTCAGCGCCACCTCGGCCGGCAGCCGCTCCATCGAGGAGGCGCCGTAGAAGCCGTGGCAGGTGCTGGTGTTCTTCAGGACGTATTCGGCATCCTCGGGCATCGCGACCGGCCCGCCGTGGACCAGCACGATGGCATCGCGGTTGACGCGGAGCGCCGCTTCGGCCCAGCGGTCCACGATTTCGGGGCAGTCGGCCAGCTTCAGCGCCGTCTCGGCGCCGATGCTGCCGCCGGTCGTCAGGCCCAGATGCACGACCACGATGTCGGCGCCCGCCTTCGCCATGTCGGCGGCGCTGTCCTCGCCGAAGACGTAAGGGGTGGTCAGCATCCCCTTGGCGCGGGCCTTGGCGATCATGTCGACCTCGAGCCCGTAGCCCATCCCGGTTTCCTCCAGGTTCGCCCGGAAGGTGCCGTCGATAAGCCCGACGGTCGGGAAGTTCTGCACGCCCGAGAAGCCGATGCGTTTGAGGTCGTCGAGGAACACGTCCATCAGCCGGAACGGATCGGTGGCGCAGACGCCGGCCAGCACGGGGGTATGGCGCACCAC
>JALORM010000124.1 GCA_025458985.1 Paracoccaceae bacterium
GTGGTCGAGGCCGAGTGGATGATGAGCGACCGGGTGTCGCCCAGGTTCGCCACGTGGCTGAAGATCTGCAGCGCGTTGACCAGCCTGACGCAGGATTCGTAGCCGCCCTTGACCGCGAAGGTGAAAAGCGCGCCGGCCCCCTTGGGGCAGATCGTCTTCGCGCGCCCTGAATAGGGCGAGGACGGCAGGCCCGCATAGGTCACGTAGTCCACCCGCGGGTCGCTCTCCAGCCACTGCGCCACCTTCATGGCGTTCGCGACGTGCTTGTCCATGCGCAGCGACAGCGTCTCGATCCCCATCAGCGTGTAGTGTGCGCCCTGCGGGTTCATCGTCATCCCGAGGTCGCGCAGCCCGATGGCGATGCCGTAGAAGGTGAAGGCAAGCGGCCCGAAGGTCTCGTGGAACTTCAGCCCGTGGTATGCGGGTTCGGGGTCGGCAAGCGAGGGGAACTTGCCGTTCGACCAGTTGAACTTGCCGGAATCCACGATGGCCCCGCCGGTCACGGTGCCGTTGCCGGTCAGGTACTTCGTGGTCGAATGGACAACCAGCGTCGCGCCGTGCTCGATCGGGCGGCAAAGGTAGGGCGAGGCCGAGGTGTTGTCGACGATGAGCGGCACGCCCGCCGCATCGGCGATCTTCGCGATGGCGGGCAGGTCGGTGATGTAGCCGCCGGGGTTGGCGATCGACTCGCAGAACACCGCGCGGGTGTCGTCGTCGATGGCGGCCTTGACCGCGGCCTCGTCGTCGAAGTCGACGAACTTGGCCGACCAGCCGAACTTGCGGATCGTGTTGGTGAACTGCTGGACCGTGCCGCCGTAGAGGCGGGTCGAGGCCACGATGTTGCGCCCCGGCGCCATCAGCGGGAACAGCGCCATGATCTGCGCCGCGTGGCCCGAGGAACAGCAGACCGCGCCGACCCCGCCCTCCAGCGTCGCGATCCGCTCCTGCAGGGCGGCGACGGTGGGGTTGGTCAGGCGCGAATAGATGTAGCCCACTTCCTGCAGGTTGAAGAGCGCGGCGGCGTGGTCGGCGTCGCGGAACACGTAGGCCGTGGTCTGGTAGATCGGCACCTGCCGCGCGCCGGTGGCGGGGTCGGGCCGGGCGCCGGCGTGGATCTGCAGCGTGTCGAAGCCGTAGCTGGCGGTATCGGTCATGGGGTCCCTCCCTCGGGGTTGATCGGCGGCGGACGTTAGGGCAAGGCGATGCGGGCGGCAACGGGCTGCGCCGGTGCACTGCGCCGGCCGTTCCGGCGCAAGGGGTTCCGTGCTAGCCTGTCGCGCGTACGGCAAGGAACCATCCGATGAGCCGCAGCCTCCTTGACAAGCTCGGATTCCGCGCTGGCGCGACAGGGTGGGTCGTGGGGGCGCCCGCCGATCTTGACGTGGCCTTTGCCGGCGTTGTCGCAGGCGACGACCCCGGCTGGATCGCTGCCTTCTGCCGCAATGCAGCCACGGTGCAAAAGGTGGCGCGCGAAGTCCTGCCCCTCTACCGGCCGGGCGGGCACCTCTGGCTGATCTATCCCAAGCGGGGCGGCGGGATCGAGACGGACATCAACCGCGACCATGGCTGGGGGCCGATCGAGGCCGCGGGGTTCCTTCCGGTGGCCCAGGTGGCGGTCAATGTAACCTGGTCGGCGCTGCGGTTCCGGCGGCGCGAGGAAATCCCGCGCATTACCCGCAAGGGTGGCTGACGGTCACCGCAGCCAAAGCCCCTCGGCCTTCAGGCGGTTGCGGATCGCCTGTTCGCGGCGGGGCAGGTCGGCGCGGTCGAAGAGCGCGCGCGCCTTGCGGCCCCGGCCCTGGTAGACGAGCCGGCGGAAGGGCTCGTGCTCGCGCAGGACCTTCTTGATCCGGTTCGGGGCGCAGACCTCCTCCAGCACCTGCACCGCCAGATCGCTTTCGCGGGCGTAGAGCAGCGACAGGACCCGCCAGTGGCAGGTCACGTCGCCGTCCAGTCCGGCGAGGTCCGGCCCCGGGCGTCCGCCGCCGAAGGAGTGGACCACGAGCGGCAGCGCCACCTGGTCGAGCCAGGGATCGAGCGGCTGGCAGGCCAGCGTCTCGGGGGGGTCGTCGCGGATCGCGCGGGCATAGTGCAGGAAGCGGTCGCCGAAGGCCGCAGGGTCGGCGCCGAAGAACCACCCCGCGTTGAAGTAGAGATAGCGCTGCCAGTATTCGTCGGGCTGCGTCAGGTCGAGCGTGCCCTCGTAGTCGAGCCCGAAGCGGTCGTAGAGCGACCGCCAGATTTCGCCGTAGCCCGGCCCGTAGGGCTCGATCACCGGCCAGGTGCCCTCGCGCCGCATCGAGGCCGAGGGGCGGTCCCACGGGAACGGCACACGGGCCAGATCGCCGGTGACGAGGGTATCGGTGTCGAAGAACGCGAAGGGCACGCCTGCGGGCAGGACGGCCAGCGCCTCGATCTTGTTGCCCTGCGGATAGGCGGTGCCGAAGTGTCGTGCCTCGAACGGCACGATTTCGGCACCAAGGTCCTCCAGCGCCCCGCGGGCGGGTGCGGCGATCCGCGGATCGCGCGGCCAGAGGGGCCCGGGCTGCGGCTCGGCCACGATCAGGCGGCCCGCGAAGTCGGGCGAGGTGTGCCGCAGCGAGGCCGCGAACAGCACCGCCTCGTATTCGAGCCGGCCCTTCTGGGCGACGATCCCGATGGTGAAGGGTTGCGGCTTCGCTCGTGCCATCGGCTCCTCGCGGGGGCGCGCGCCGGTGCGGAACGGCGCCTCCTTCCGCGGTGTTTACAGCCCGGCGGCGGCGATGCAAGGTCGCACGCAGCGAAGAGGCAGGGATGGGGATGCACGGCGGGACGGTGTCGCTCTGGGACGAAACGGCGGCCGAGCCGGACCTGACCGCCCCGTTCGAGCCGGGCGGCCCTCGGGTCGACGTGGCGGTGGTCGGCGGCGGCTACACCGGGCTGTCGACCGCGCTGCACGCCGCCGAGCGCGGGCTGTCGGTCCACCTGGTCGAGGCCGAGCGGATCGGCCATGGCGGGTCGGGTCGCAACGTCGGTCTTGTCAACGCGGCCGCCTGGCTGCCCCCGGCCGAGGTGCGCAAGACCCTCGGGCCGACCTACGGGCCGCGCTTCCTCGACCGGTTCGGCAAGGGGCCGGCCACGGTCTTTGAGCTGATCGAGGCGCACCAGATCCGCTGCGAGGCGGTCCGCAACGGCACGATCCACGCCGCGCACGCGCCTGCGGGTCTGGCCGACCTGAAGGCCCGCCATGCCGAATGGCAGCGGATGGGCGAACCGGTCGATCTGCTGGGCCGCGCCGAGGTCCGCGACCTGGTCGGCACCGACCGCTTCCACGGCGGGTTGGTGGACCGGCGCGCGGGCACGATCAACCCGATGGGCTACTGCCGCGGCCTTGCGCGCGCCGCCCGGGGGGCAGGGGCGCGGATCTCGACCGGGGTGCGGGCGACCGCCCTCAGGCCCGTGGCCGGCGGCTGGCGGGTCGAGACAGCGCAGGGACCCATCGAGGCGCGGCAGGTGGTGCTGGGCACCAACGCCTATACCGATGCGCTCTGGCCCGGACTGGCGCGGGTCTTCACGCCGATCCACTACCTGCAGCTGTCGACCGCGCCGCTGGGCGCCGAGGCCGCCCACATCCTGCCCGGCCGTCAGGGTCTCTGGGATACCGCACCCATCATGTCGAGCCTGCGCCGCGACGCTGCGGGGCGGCTGATGGTGGGTTCGATGGGCCGGGTCTTCGGCACGGCCGGGGCCGGGCTCACCCGACGCTGGGGCGAGCGGTTTGTTGCGCGGCTTTTCCCCGACCTCGGGCCGGTCAGGTTCGAGGCCGCCTGGCACGGCCGCATCGCGATGACGGCCGACCATCTGCCGCGCGTCCTGCGGCTGGCAGACGGGCTCTGGACGCCCGTGGGCTACAACGGCCGCGGGATCGGGACCGGAACCGTCTTCGGCATGGCGATGGCCGAGCTTCTGACCGGGGCCGATCCGGCCACCCTTCCGGTTCCGGTCACCGCGATGGACGAGGCCCCTCGCGCCGGCCTCGCCGAGCGGCTCTACGACCTTGCCTTCACCGCAAACCAGATCTGGAAATCCGTGACCTGAACGGTCCGGCACCGTACGCGAAGGAGAACCCCATGGCAGACCGACCCATCGCGCTGATCACCGGGGGCGCCCGGGGCATCGGCTACGCCTGCGCCGAGGCGCTGGCCGAGGACGGTCACCTGGCGGTCCTGGCCGACCTCGACGCGGACGAGTCGGCCGAGGCGGCGGCGCGGCTGGGGCAGGGAGCCGCAGGCTACGCCTGCGACGTCGCCAACGCCGAGGCGGTGCTGGCCCTCTTCGACCGGATCGAGGCCGACCATGGCCCCGTCGCGACGCTGGTCAACAACGCGGGCATCGCACTGCCCGGCGACTTCCTGGCCTACGACCTGGCCGCGTTCCGCAAGGTGATCGACGTGAACCTGACGGCGACCTTCGTTGCCACCCAGCGCGCGGCGCGCACGATGGTCGGCCGCGGCATCAAGGGGGCCATCGTCAACATGTCGTCGATCAACGCGCAGGTGGCGATCCCGGCGATCCCGGCATACTGCGCCTCGAAGGGCGGGGTGATGCAGCTGACGAAGGCGTCGGCGCTGGCTCTTGCCCCCCACGGCATCCGGGTGAACGCCGTCGGCCCTGGTTCGATTGACACCGCGATGATGGCGGGCGTCAACGCCGACCCCGCCGCGATGGGCCGCGTGCTGTCGCGCACGCCCTTGAAGCGGATCGGCACCGCGCGCGAGATCGGCGACGTGGTGGCCTTCCTCGCCTCGCCCAAGGCGAGCTACATCACGGGCGAGACGATCTATGTGGATGGCGGGCGGCTCGCGCTCAACTACACGTGCTAGGCCACGCAAGGCTGGACTGCCGGTGCCAAGGCGATAGGGTGATGACAAAGCTGGAGGGGAAGTGATGTTCCGAGTTCTGTCTGCGGCCGCCCTGGCCGCCTGTCTTGCCGTCCCGGCGCTTGCGCAGTCCTGCGGCAATACCGGCGACGGATTTGCGGCCTGGAAGCAGGCCTTCGCCGCCGAGGCGCAGGCCGCCGGCATCGGCAGCCGGGGGCTCGAAGCCCTGGCGGGTGCGCGCTATTCGACCGAGACGATCCGCGCCGACCGTGGCCAGCGCAGCTTCGGCTACACGCTGGAACGCTTCATGCAGGTGCGCGGCGCCGATGCCATCGTTGGCCAGGGCCGCCGGATGAAGGCGCAGAATGCCGGGTTCTATGCCAGCCTCGAACGCGGCTACGGCGTGCCGGCGGGGGTGCTGATCGCGATCCACGGGATGGAGACGGGCTTCGGCCGCTTCATGGGCGACACCAACCTCGTCTCGGCCACCGCCACGCTGGCCTACGACTGCCGCCGTCCGCACTTCTTCACGCCGCACCTGATCGCGGCGCTCAAGCTCGTCGACCAGGGGGCGATCTCGGCCGGCACCGTCGGGGCCAAACATGGCGAGCTTGGCCACACCCAGTTCCTGCCCGGCAACGTCCTGTCCTACGGCGTCGACGGCAACGGCGACGGCCGGGTGGACCTGACCAACATGACCGACGCCATGGCCTCGACCGCCAACTTCCTGGCGCGCAAGGGCTGGCGGCCGGGCGAGGGCTATCAGGAGGGGCAGCCGAACTTCCGGGTGATCCAGGAATGGAACGCCGCCGGCGTCTACCAGAAGGCGATCGCCATCATGGCGGCGCAGATCGACGGCTAGGACCGGAAGGGGATGGTGGGCGACCCTGGAATCGAACCAGGCATGGGTCTCCCCGGCGGAGTTACAGTCCGCTGCCGCACCTTGCAGCTCGTCGCCCTCAGGCGGGGGGGATAGCCGCGGCCGGGGGGGCGGTCAACCGGATTCTTGGCCGCTCTCAGCGTTCCGGCATCCGCCAGTCCACCCGGACCAGGTTGCCGTCCGGATCGCGGGTCTCGAGGTGGCGCGTGCCGTCCGCATG
>JALORM010000125.1 GCA_025458985.1 Paracoccaceae bacterium
GAGCGCGGCCCAGAGCGTCAGCCCGATTTCCAGCTCGGCTCGCCGCTGCCGCGCGAGAACCGTGCGCCGCATCGAGGCGTTGAAGTCGGACGCGAGGAACAGCGACTCCGGGCTCTCTGTCCCCACGGCGCGGGCCACGCGGTCAAGTAGACCGAAGAAGGCCGGCAGCTCGGCGCGGGTCAGCAGGCCCGGCCGCGGGCGGTCGCGGCGCGGCACGAGGGTCCAGCCCGCCCAGATCAGCGTCGCGCCGGAGGCGATGGTCAGAAGGTTCGGAAAGTCGAACGCCAGCAACCAGATCCCGCCCGCAAGCAGGACGAACGGCAAGGCGAGGATCACAATAGCCAGCAGCACCGTAAACCGGCTGAGGCGCGACCGGCGGACGCGCCCACTGGCGATGTCGTCGACCGCGCCACGGAACACCGCGGCCCCGAGCCGCGCGTGCAGCCGGCCGGCCAGCGCGGCTCTCACCTCGGGACCAGCGCCCAGTAGTCAAGGTCGAGCAGGACGTCGGGCAGGTACTTCCCCTCGGCGTCCTTCAGCGCGAAGGGCGCGCCACGGGTGGCGACCAGCCGCAGGCGCAGCGCGCCCACGCCGGGCGCGGTGGTCTCGGCCTTGCCGAGAACCTCGGACCAGGCGCGCACGGTGTCGCCCGCGAAGCAGGGATTGGCATGGGCGCCGGCGTTCAGCGCAACGATCATCTGCGCGTTCGCGAGCCCGTTGAAGCTGAGCGCGCGGGCGAGGCTGATGACGTGGCCGCCATAGATCAGCCGCCTGCCGTCCGGCCGGGCGCCGGTATCGAAATGCACCTTCGCGGTGTTCTGCCAGAGCCGGGTGGCCAGCATGTGCTCGGCCTCTTCCACGGTCACGCCGTCGACGTGGTCGATGGTCTCGCCCACGTCATAGTCGCCCCAGCGGTGCCGCTCGCCCGCGAGCGCGAAGTCGTAGGCCGAGAAGTCAAGGCCCGCCGGGACGACCAGCCGTTCCGCGGGAACGACGGCTGCGAGGGCCGGGACTGCCGGATCGGGCGCGGGGGCCGCCTCATTGCGTTTGCGCACCATCACCCAGCGCACATACTCCAGCACCGCGCGCCCGGTCTGGTCGCGGCCCGTGGTCCGCACCCAGACCACGCCCGACTTGCCGTTGGAGTTCTCCTTCAGCCCGATCACCTCGGAGGTCGAGGTCAGCGTGTCGCCCGGCCAGACCGGGGCCAGCCAGCGCCCCTCGGCATAGCCGAGGTTGGCGATGGCGTTCAGCGAGATGTCGGGCACCGTCTTGCCGAAGACGGTATGGAACACGATCAGGTCGTCCAGCGGAACGGCGCCGAGGCCGCAGGCACGGGCGAATTCGTCGGAGGAGTAGAGCGCATGCCGGGCGGGATAGAGCGCGTGGTAAAGCGCCCTCTCGCCTCCCGACAGGGTACGCGGCACCGCGTGGGCGATGGTCTCGCCCAGGCGGTAGTCCTCGAAGAAGCGGCCCGCGCTGGTCTTCGTCATAGCTGCCCCAGCTTCATCTGGGGGTCGTAGGGCCCGTCGTAGTCCTTGACCACGGCCTGCGCGCAGCGCATCCGGCCCGTCGCCGCGTCGTAGGCGTAGGCGGGCGAGCCGTGAAGCTCCCACCCCTTTGACAGGGCTTCGGTCACCTTGTGACAGAAGGCCGACGTGTCGTCTTCGGTCAGCAGCCGGTAGGCCTTCATGGCGCTTACCCCGGGAACGGCCACACGCCGAGCCAGGCGTGCACGATGGTAATCAGCGCGAAGACGATCACAGTGCCGGCCAGGGCCTTGATCTCGGCCGAAGGCCCGCCCCAGGCCGGGCGGGTCCAGGCGGGCTGCGACCGGTTGATGACGATCACCTCGATCACGGCCCAGGCCAGCAGGCCGCCGAACAGCACGACCGAGGCGAGGTCGCCGTTCACCAGCAGGTGCGCGACCGTCCAGGTCTTGAACCCGGTCAGCTGCGGATGGCGCATCGCCACGCCCAGCCGCGCCTTCGTTCCGGACGCGGCATAGAGGTAGACGGCCAGAAGCATCAGCAGGTTGTTGAGATGGACCGTCCAGGTCGGCGGGTACCAGAGCTGCGGAGTGTCGAGCCCACGGTAACCGATCACCATCATCACCACGCCGCCGACGATGACGATCGCGACGATGCTCTTGCCGATGTCGCCGAGGCTCTGCCGTGGGCCGGGCAGCGCGCGCTTGAAGAAATGCCCCGCATACCAGAGCACGAGTCCGAGGATCAGAAGCGTCATCGGGTGCCTCCCTTAGCAGGTGGCCAGTGTGGCGATCGCCTCGGCCTTGGCAAGGGTCGCCTTCGCTGCGGCGACGTGCAAGTTCTCGACGATGCGGCCGTCGACCACCGCCACCCCGGCTCCGCTGGCCTCGGCTTCCGCGAAGGCCGCGATCTGGCGGCGGGCAAGGTCGATCTCGGCGTCGGCCGGGGCGAAGACCTCGTTGGCGATGGGCACCTGGTCGGGATGGATCAGGCTCTTGCCGTCCATCCCGAGGTCTCGGCCCTGCTCGCACTCGGCGCGCAGGCCCTCGGTGTCGCGGAAGGCGTTGTAGACCCCGTCAATGCAGACAAGCTGGAAGGCGCGGGCAGCCAGGAGGTAGGCCTGGAGCGCGGCCATCAGCGGCAGCCGATCGGGCCGGAAGCGGGCGCCGAGGTCCTTGGCGAGGTCGTTGGTACCGACGACGAAGCCCTGCATGCGGGGTGCCGCGGCGATCTCGGCCGCGCGCAGCGCCGACAGCGGCGTCTCCATCATCGCCCAGATCCGCGTGTCGGCGGTTCCGGGACGGCCATCGAGCCGCCGTGCAAGGGCCTCGATGTCGGCGGCCGAGTTCACCTTGGGCAGCAGGATCGCGGCGGGGTTCGCATCGGCCAGGGCATCGACATCCTCGGCCCCCCAGGGCGTGTCGAGCGCGTTGATGCGGACGATGAGTGCCCGGTGGCCATACCCCCCTGCTGCGAGGGTCTCGGCCAGAAGGCGCCGGGCTGCGGGCTTCTCGTCCGGGGCGACGGCGTCCTCGAGATCGAAGAGGATGGCATCGGCGGGCAGCTGTCGTGCCTTGTCGAGCGCCCGCACCCGCGATCCGGGGATGTAGAGCGCCGAACGCCAGGGCCGTGCCGCGGTATCCATCGATTCCCTCCGTTGCCGCGCGCAAGCTTCCCGACTGCGGGCGCGGGCGCAAGGGAAATCATGCCGCAGTGCAGCAATCGAGCGAGCTCAGGGACTTGTGGCCTCCGGTGCCAGGGTGAACGGGCGGCTAACCAATTCTTTGCGGTCCGGGCGCAGGCTTTCGGGCATCGGACTTCAAGCAACGCGGTCGGCCGGACCGGACCCACGATCACCAGCATCAGCCGGACAGCGGCCCCTGTCGCGGCGTAGGGGCAGACCCATGACCAAGGAACTCTTCGTTCTGTCGTTCGGCTTTGCGGCGCTGATCGCCGCGACGAACATCGCCCAGGCCCAGGCGGCCTGCGCCGACCGCGAGACAGTTGTCTCGCGCCTTGCCTCGGGCTTCGGCGAGACGCGCCAGGCCATCGGCCTTGCCGCCAACAACGCGGTGCTCGAAGTCTTCGCCTCGACCGAAACGGGGACCTGGACGATCACGGTCACCCAACCCGGCGGGCCGACCTGCATGGTCGCGTCGGGCCACTCGTTCGAGGCGCTGTCCGAAGCGCTGCCGCCTCCCGGGCGGGGCGCCTGACCCGGCGCTGCGCAGGGCGCTAGGCCTTGTCGGCCAGGCGCCGAAGCGCGCGCTTCAGAAGGTCGAGCTCGGCCCGCAGAAGGCCGAGTTCGGCGCGCATGTCGTCATCGGCGGGTTCCCCGACCGCCAGCGCGAACTGGGCAAGCGGCAAGCCCGACGATCCGGCCTCGGTCACGGCGAATACCGCAATCCCGTCCCCCAGCACTGCCGCCGGGATGGGAATCGAGACGATCCAGGCGCCGGCACCGTCGCCCCTGATCTGCACGTCGGCAACACTTGCCCCGCCTGCGGTCACCTCCAGCCGGGGCGCATCGGTGCCTGAAACCCCGCTCAGCCGACCCTCCCAGACCCCCGCCCTGTACCCGAGCTTTTCCAGCCGCGCAGCCGCCATCGCCTAGACCTCGGCCCGGGGCCGGCGGCTGAACCGCAGGTCGCGCAGGCGGACGGCGTTCATCGCCGGGTTGTCGATCATCAGGTCCAGCCAAAGCTTGTCCACGGGCACCTCGCGCAGGGTCCCGTAGGCCAGGTCGAATTCGGCTACCGACTCGTGGCCGGCCTCGGGAATGCGCACGGCGATCTGATCGGCGTTCGGCCCCTGCTTGAGGTTCAGCCGCGCAAGAAGGCCGGTGGGACGCTCGGCCTCGACCTCGGCCTCGATGCGGACGACATGGCGTGGCCCAAGCCCCTGGGCGGCCGCGGGCGGCAGGTCGATCGCTAGCGACAGGAAGCTTCCTGCAAAGCCGAAGATCTCGACCGCAAGGCCGAAGGGCGACAGGTCGCCCGGGCGCGCGTTGCGCTCCTGTCGCAGGACGATCTCGGCCAGAGGGCAGTCGTGGAACAGGACAATCCCTTCGGTCAGCGTCGTGCGCGCCGTTGCGGATGCATGGCCGCGAGGCTCGGCCGGCAGGCGCCAGAGGTCGGGCCGCCAGAGCCAGTCGGCGCCCGTCGGGCGGCTCATCGCGGTCGATCCGATGGCCGGCAGCGCGAGGCGGCTGTCGGCTGTGGCGATCAGGCGGTCCAGCTCGCGCCGAAGCTTGCGGGCACGCCCGCGCTGGGCGCGGAGCACTGCAAGCTCGGCCGTACCCGCGGCGGCCCCGGCCCGGCGCCAGTGACGCAGCATCCGACCCTCGGCCAGACGGTCGAACAGCTTCGGCGAGGCGGGAGGGTCGGACCCTTTCGGCATGGTGCTGACCATCGGCGGAATTCCCGGCCCGATCAAGTCGCGGCAGACTGGCGGGGCGCCTGCATCGCGGGCCGGGAGGTCGGCGGGCGATGCAGGGCCCGCCGCCATCAGCCGGTCGACCTCAGAGGTCTGCGTAGACGTGGCGTTCCGCTTTCGCGCCCGGATGGGTCACGGCGCCGTGCCGGGTCGACCCGACAAGCTGGGCGTATTTCCACAGCGCGCCCGAGGCGTAGATCGTCTCGCGCGGGCCTTGCCATTCGGCCTTGCGCGTAGCCAGTTCCTCGTCCGACAGCGCCACCGAGATTTCGCCGGTGATGGCGTTGATGGTGATCGTGTCGCCGTCCTTCAGCAGCGCGATGGGGCCGCCCTGCGCGGCCTCCGGCCCGACGTGCCCCACGCAGAAGCCCCGCGTCGCGCCCGAGAAGCGGCCGTCGGTGATCAGCGCCACCTTCTTGCCCATGCCCTGGCCGCTGATCGCTGCCGTGGTGGCCAGCATCTCGCGCATCCCCGGGCCGCCGCGCGGTCCCTCGTTGCGGATCACCAGCACCTCGCCTTCCCTGTAGGTGCGCGCCTTGACGGCGGCGAAGGCGTCTTCCTCGCATTCGAAGACGCGGGCGGGGCCGGAGAAGACCTGTTCCTCCTCGCTCATGCCGGCCACCTTCACGATGGCCCCTTCGGGGGCGAGGTTGCCCTTCAGCCCCACGACCCCGCCGGTCCTGGTGATCGGCGCGTCGACCGGGTAGATCACCTTGCCGTCGGGCTCGCCCCGGATCTCGTCCAGTTCCTCGCCGATGGTGCGGCCCGAGACGGTCATGCAGTCGCCGTGCAGCAGGCCCGCCTTGAGCAGTTCCTTCAGGACAACGGGCGCGCCGCCCACCTCGTAGAGGTCCTTCGCGACGTACTGCCCGCCGGGCCGCAGGTTCACGAAGTAGGGGGTGTCGTGGAAGATGTCGCAGACGTCGAACAGGTCGAAGTCGATCCCCGCCTCGTGCGCGATGGCGGGCAGGTGGAGGCC
>JALORM010000126.1 GCA_025458985.1 Paracoccaceae bacterium
GCCACCTTCGCCGACACCACGACCCGCCAGGTGATGCGCACGCGCCTCGGCCGCGACGGCTGGCCCGAGGGCGAGGCGGAGGTCTTCCTCGACCTGCGCGCCGAAGGCCTGAACCCCGACGGCGCCGTGTTCGACGCAGGCGGCACCCTCTGGCTCGCCGAATGGGGCGCCGCCCGCGTCTCGGCCTACGGGCCGGACGGGCGCCGCCTCGGCACCGTCGCCTTCCCCGCCCAGCACACCTCCTGCCCCGCCTTCGGCGGCGCGGACCTCGCCACCCTCTTCTGCACCACCGCCCGGCAGGGGGTATCGACCGCCGACCTCGCCCGCTTCCCTCTCACCGGCCAGACCTTCGCCGCCCCGGGCAATGCAAGGGGCCTGCCCGAACACAGGGTGATCCTCTAGCTTCTCTTGTTCCGAAATACTCCGGGGGAGTCGCCGGCACGGCGACGGGGGGCAGAGCCCCCCTCCCCCGGCCCGACCCTGGAAGACCCCGATGACGAACCGCGCCCTTGGCGTCTGCTACTACCCCGAACACTGGCCCGAGGAGATCTGGGCGGAGGATGCCGCCCGCATGGCCGCCTGCGGCCTGACCTGGGTCAGGATCGGCGAATTCGCCTGGTCGCGGATGGAGCCGCAGCCGGGGCGGCTCGACTTCGGCTGGCTCGACCGGGCCATCGACACGCTGGGGCGCGCGGGGCTCAAGGTCGTGCTCGGCACCCCCACCGCCACTCCGCCGCGCTGGATGCTGGACCGCCACCCCGACATGCTGGCGGTGGACCGCCAGGGGCGACCGCGGGGGTTCGGCTCGCGCCGGCACTACGACTTCAGCCACGAGGGCTACCGCGCCGACTGCGCGCGGATCGTCGGCCTTCTGGCCGAACGCTACGGACGCCACGCCTTCGTCCAGGCCTGGCAGACCGACAACGAATATGCCTGCCACGACACGGTCCTTTCCTACTCCCCCGCCGCGCTCCACGCCTTCCGCGACTGGCTGGCCCAGCGCTACCAGTCGCCCGAGGCGCTGAACCGCGCCTGGGGCAACGTCTTCTGGTCGATGGAGTATGGCAGCTTCGACGAGATCGGCCTGCCGAACCTGACGGTGACGGAACCGAACCCCGCCCATGTGCTTGCCTTCCGGCGCTTTTCCTCGGATCAGGTGGTGCGCTTCAACCGCCTGCAGGCGGACATCATCCGCCGCCATTCCGACCGGCCCATCGCGCACAACTACGCGCTTTGTCCGGCAGGGCGATCCCGATTTCCAGGCCTTCCACCATGACCTCTACCGCGCCGTGGGCCGCGGCAGATGGTGGATCATGGAACAGCAGCCGGGGCCGGTGAACTGGGCGCCCTGGAACCCTGCGCCGCTGCCCGGCATGGCGCGGCTCTGGGCGTGGGAGGCGTTCGCCCACGGCGCCGAGGCGGTGCTCTACTTCCGCTGGCGCCAGGCGCCCTTCGCGCAGGAACAGATGCACGCGGGCCTCCTGCGCCCCGACAGCGCCGAGGCCCCGGCCTACGGCGAGGCAGCCGGGGTCGCGCGCGAGCTTGCCGCGATGCCGGCCGCCGGGACCGGCCCGGCGCAGGTCGCGCTGATCTTCGACTACGCCTCGGCCTGGGCGTGGGAGACGCAACCCCAGGGCCGGGACTTCGACTATTTCCGCCTGGTCTTCGCCTTCTACCGGGCGCTGCGGCGGCTCGGACTGAATGTCGACATCCTGCCGCCCGACACGGGCGACCTGTCGGCCTACCGCCTTGTCCTCGCCGCCGGCGTCGCCACCCTGTCCGACCCGCTCAAGGCGGCGCTGGCCCGGTTCGGGGGGTCGGCGATCCTCGGTCCTCGCACGAACGCCAAGACCGCCGACATGGCGATCCCCGTTCCCCTGCCTCCGGCGCTTCCAGATATCCCCATCACCGTTACCCGCGTCGAGAGTCTGCCCCCCGGCGTCGCCCACCCACTGCATCGGGGGGGCGAGGTGCGGCACTGGCTCGAACACCTCGACGGCGATGCCGAGCGGGTCGAGGTCACCACCGACGGCCACCCGGTCCTGGTCCGGCTGGGCTGGATGCGGTACCTCGCCGGCTGGCCCTGCGACGCGGCGCTGGAGCGCATCCTGGCCGAGGCCTGCGCCGAGGAAGGCATCGCCACGACGCCCCTGCCGGACGGCCTGCGCCTGCGCGATGCGGGCACCCACCGCTTCGCCTTCAACTACGGGCCGGAGCCGGTCGACTGGGACGGCACGACGATCCCCGTGGCGGGCGTGCACTGGTGGCCGGCATGACGCGCGAGGTCTTCGGAACGCTGGCCGACGGCCGGACGGTCGAGCGGCTGACCATCGCGGCCGGCGGCCTGACCGCGCGCATCCTGACGCTCGGCGCGATCCTGCAGGACGTCCGGATCGACGGCCTCCCCCGCAGCCTGACGGTCGGCAGCGACCGGCTGGCCGACTACGAGGGCGACCTGCAGTACCACGGCCCCATCGCGGGTCCGGTGGCGAACCGGATCGGCGGGGCCGAGGCGATGATCGCCGGGCGCCCGTTCCGTTTCACCGCGAACGAAGGGCCGAACACGCTGCACGGCGGCAGCGCGGGCACCCATCGCAAGCTCTGGCGGGTGGAGGACCACCGGGCGGACGCGCTGACGCTGGCGCTGGACCTGCCCGACGGCGAGGGCGGGTTTCCCGGCAACCGCAGCATCGCCGCGACCTTCGCAGCCGAAGCGCCCGCGACCCTGACGCTCACGATCCGCGCCATGACCGACGCGCCGACGCTGATCAACCTCACGAACCACAGCTACTGGCAGCTTTCGCCCGACCCGCGCGCGACCCAGACGCTGACCTGCCCCGCCGAGACGCGCGTCGCGCTCGACCCCGCGAAGATCCCGACCGGCGCGGTCACCCCGGTCGCGGGCACGGCCTTCGACTTCCGCAACGGCGCCGCGGTCGGGGCGGGGGCGTTCGATCTGTGCCTGTGCCTCGCGCCCGGTCGGCGGGCGCTGACCCCTGCAGCGACGCTGGACGCGGGCGGCCTGCGCCTGGACGTCGAGACGACCGAGGCGGGCCTGCAGATCTACGACGGGCACCCCGGGGGGGGCCTTGCGATCGAGGCGCAAAACTGGCCCGGCGCGGCGCAGCATCCGCAGTTTCCGACCGACCTCCTCCTGCCCGGGGAGACCCGCGTTCAGGTCACCCGCTGGCGCCTCTCGCGCCCCGGCTGAGCCCTCTTCACCCTGTCGCAAATACTTGGCGGGCGCAGGGGCAGCGCCCCTGCACTGCCCTCAGCCCCCCGCACCCGCGGCGCGGAACCAGGCGACGATGGCGGCGCGCTCGTCGTCCTCCATGTAGCTGAGGTTGGCGGGCGGCATCGCATGGCTGACCCCGGCCTGCAGGTAGATCTCGCGGGCGTGGCGCGCCACGTCCTCGGGGGTTTCCAGACGCACGCCCTTCGGCGGCCAATGGAGGCCATCCCAGTTCGGTTCGGCCGCGTGGCACATCGAACAGCGGCCCAGCACGATGTCGGTCACCTCGTCGAACCCCTCGGCCTCGGCATAGCGCAGGGCGGTCCCGGCCAGCGGCGCCTCGGCGGCCTCCGCTGCGCCCTCGCGCCCGTCCAGCGTGGACAGCCAAGCGATCACCAGGAACAGGATCACCGTGACACCCCAGGTCCAGTGCGGGTTGCCCTTGCGGGCGTGGTGGGTGTTGAACCAGTGCCGGATCGTGACGCCCATCAGGAAGACGAGGCTGGCGATCACCCAGTTGTACTGGCTGGCAAAGGCCAGCGGGTAGTGGTTCGACAGCATCAGGAACAGGACCGGCAGCGTCAGGTAGTTGTTGTGCGTGGACCGCTGCTTGGCGATCTTGCCGTACTTCGGATCGGGCCGGCGGCCCGCCTTGAGGTCGGCCACCACGATCCGCTGGTTCGGCATGATGATGAAGAACACGTTGGCCGACATGATCGTGGCGGTGAAGGCGCCCAGGTGCAGCAGCGCCGCGCGCCCCGAGAACACCTGCGTATAGCCCCAGGCCATCGCCACCAGCACCGCGAACAGCGCGACCATCAGCCAGGTCTGGTCGGCCTCGACGAAGACCTTGCAGAGCGTGTTGTAGACGACCCAGCCGAAGGCGAGCGAGGCCATCGAGATCAGCACCGCCTGCCACACAGGGATGTCGAGCACGTTCGCGTCGACCAGGTAGAACTCGGCGCCCAGGTAGTAGACCAGGACCAGCATGGCGAAGCCCGACAGCCAGGTCGCGTAGCTTTCCCACTTGAACCAGGTCAGGTGCTCGGGCATCGCGGCGGGGGCGACGAGGTACTTCTGGACGTGGTAGAATCCGCCGCCGTGGACCTGCCATTCCTCGCCATCCGCGCCCGAGGGCGGGGGCGGGTCGCGCCTGAGCCCGAGGTCGAGCGCGACGAAGTAGAAGGACGAGCCGATCCAGGCGATGCCGGTGATGACATGGACCCACCGCACCGCGAATTCGAGCCACGCGCCCAGCACCGCCAGATCGTACATCGCCGCCACCTCATTTCCGGTTCAAGCCAGCCTAGCGGGACTGGATTGTTCCGGCTATCGTGGAAATCGCCGGATCACTTTCAAATCCTGCCTGACAATATCCCTTGCAGACTGCCCCGGACTTCTGCCCGTGTCCTACCTCGACAACATCCGCACCTTCGTCCGCGTGCTCGAACTGGGCTCGATGTCGGCCGCCGCGCGCGACCAGCGCATCTCGCCGGCCGTCGCCTCGGCGCGGATCGCGGCGCTCGAGGCGCACCTGGGCGTCCGGCTGTTCCAGCGCACGACGCGCAAGCTGACCCCGACCGAGCAGGGGCGGCTCTATTACGACGGCGTGCTGCGCGTGCTCGAGGCGATCGGCGATGCCGAAGCGGCGGTGTCCGAGGTCACGCGCCTGCCGCGCGGGTCGATCTTCGTCGCCGCCCCTCTGGGCGTGGGCCGCAGGTTCATCGCGCCCAACGTGCCCGCCTTCAAGGCAGAGTATCCGCAGGTAGACGTGCGGCTGAGGCTGTCGGACCGGCGCATCGACCTGGCTGAAGAGGGGCTGGACGTGGCGCTGTTCCTCGGCCAGCCCGAAAGCTCGACGCTGAAGATGCGCAAGGTCGCCGACTGCCCGCGGGTGCTGTGTGCCGCGCCGTCCTACGTCGCGCGGCACGGCAATCCCGTCGATGGCGAGGCACTGGTGCGGGACGCCCACGCCTGCCTTGTCCTGCGCTTTCCCGGCGCGACCGAGTTCCAGTGGCTGCTCGACACGCCGCAGGGCCCCCGCCGCTTCGCCGTGCGCGGGCCGTTCGAAACCGACGACGGCGACGTGCTGACGGGCTGGGCGCTGGACGGGCAGGGCATCGTCCTGAAGCCGGTGTTCGAGGTGGCCCAGCACCTCGCCTCGGGGGCGCTGGTGCCGGTGGCCGAAGCGACGCCGCCGGTTCCGGTGCAGCTGGGGTTCCTCTATGCCCACCGGCGGCTGCAGGACCCCAAGGTGCGGCTGTTCGTCGACTTCATGGCGGCGCGGATCCGCACCGCCCTCGCCGCGGTCGCAGCGCCTCAGCTGCCGCGGTAGGTCGAATAGCCGTAGGGGCTGAGCAGCAGCGGCACGTGATAGTGCGCCTCCGGGTCGGCCATGCCGAAGCGGATCGGCACCTCGTCGAGGAACAATGGTTCGGCCCCCGCCTGGCCGGTCGCACGCAGGTAGTCGCCCGCGAAGAACACGAGTTCGTAGGTGCCCGCGGCGAATATGCCCGCCGGCAGGATCGGCGCGTCGGTGCGGCCGTCGGCGTTGGTCACCGTCTCGGCGATCTTGCGGTGGCTGTTGCCGCTGACGCGGTAGAGCGCGATGCGCACCCCCTCGGCCGGGACGCCGCGCGCGGTGTCGAGGACATGGGTCGTCAGATATCCCGGCATTGCGGCGCCTCCCGATGGGTTCGCGCCGACCATGCCCCGAAGCGGCGGCGGATGCACCATGTCGCGCGGCGAAACACCTTCTGGAATTTCGCGAAAGTCGCCGGAATTATCAGGTGTATCCTTCGAATATTCCGCGTGACTGCGCGGCAACGGGTCCGGAGATCACCGGACACAGGGATCGGCCAGGGCCAAAAGACCCGGCCGCAGGAGGAGGACCCCCGTGACTGACGCAACCCTGGGAACCGCGGCGCAGCTCCGCGATCCGGACTGGACCCCGCCGCTGGCACGCGCCGTGCCGCTGGGCATCCAGCACGTGCTTGCAATGTTCGTCTCGAACGTCACGCCCGCGATCATCGTCTGCGGCGCGGCGGGCGTGGGCTTCGGGTCCGACAACATCGGCCCGATGCTCTACATGATCCAGATGTCGATGCTGTTCGCCGGCGTCGCCACGCTGTTCCAGACCATCGGCTTCGGCCCGGTCGGCGCGCGGCTGCCGATCGTGCAGGGCACCAGCTTCGCCTTCATCCCGATCATGATCCCGCTGGTCGCGGGAAAGGGCGTCGAGGCCTTCCCGGCCCTGTTCGGCGGCATCTTCGTGGGCGGCCTGTTCCACGCGATGCTGGGGACCGTGATCGGCCGCATCCGCTTTGCGCTGCCGCCGCTGGTGACCGGCCTTGTCGTGACGATGATCGGCCTGGCGCTGGTGAAGGTGGGGATCGAATATGCCGCGGGCGGCGTCCCGGCGAAGGGGCAGCCCGAATACGGCAGCCTGATGAACTGGACCGTGGCCGGCACGGTGATCGTCGTCACGCTGGGCCTGAAGTTCTTCGCCCGCGGGATGGTCTCGGTCGCGGCCGTGCTGATCGGCCTCATCGCGGGCTATGCCGTCGCCTGGGCCTTCGGCATGGTCAGCTTCGGCGCGGTGGGCCGCGCGGCGGTGTTCTCGGTGCCGATGCCCTTCAGCTTCGGGGTGGAGTTCACGGCGGCCGCGATCATCGG
>JALORM010000127.1 GCA_025458985.1 Paracoccaceae bacterium
AGCCGCTTGCGCCACGGGCCGCTTGTCGCCGACTGGCGTACCACGTCGGATTCGACCCGGTCGGTCCAGACGTAGAACGGCAGCCCCATGCGGTGGGCCATCCAGGCGCCGACCGCCCCCCAGTCGCCGAACAGACCGCCGATGGCGAAACCGAGGTAATCGGCCCGCGAGATCGCATCGCGCAGGACCGGAATCGCGCCCGGCAGCGCCCGCAGGAACCGGTCCGGGCGATAGGCCTCCGGCACGGTGACGATCTCGATCCGGTCGATGGCGGGACCGACCGCGGGCGCAAGCGGCACCCACGAGGGCGGTGCCGGGCCGTCGGCCTTGAGGATCACCACGATCAGCCGGTCGAAGTGCTGCGCCCAGAGGCGCAGCCCGTTGCAGGCCTGGTCCTCCAGCATCGGCACACCGTCTGCGACATGCAGCGGCACCGACAGGTAGAGCAGGATGGTGGCCGGATCCGTGCCGCCAGGTGGCGCAGCCCTATCGGCTCCGCCCTCCTGCGACTGCGTCGCGGCGGGGCGCGCGGGCCGCTCGTCGACAGACATGGCCTAGTCGCCGTGACTGTAGCCGGTGCCGGACTCGCTGAAGCGGCACTTGTTCAGCACCACGCCAAGGATCTGCACATGTTCCGCCAGGATCTCGCCCGCGCGGTCGATCTCGCTGACCGTGCTCTGCTCGGCCTCGGCAATGATCAGCGCGCAGTCGACCTGGTCCGCGAAGGCAAGCGTGTCGTCGCCGACAAGCACCGGCGGCATGTCGAACAGCATCACGTCGGGCCGGAACCGGTCCTCGATGGCGTCGATCTCGGCGCCGGTGCGGCTCGATGCGAGAAGCTCGGACGAGTGCGCGACCCGCTCGGAGGTCACGCCGATGGCCAGGTTCGGCCCCACGCGCAGAAGCTCGTCCTCGGGGCGTCGCATCCCTTCCAGGACGGATGCGAAGCGGTGGCCGGACCCGAGCCCAAGAAGACCGGTCATGCTGGGGCGCTGCAGGTCGAGCTCCAGCGCCATGACCCGCAGCTCGGGCTGCCGCGCCAGGCTGAAGGCAAGGTTGAGGCAGGTGGTGGTCTTCCCCGACCCGCTGCCTGGCGAGGTGATGGCCACCCGCGTCCAGCCACGTTCGCGCAGCTGGTAGACAAGCTTGGTGCGCATCATGTCGAACGGCGCGGCCTCCTGGCCGCCATGGTAGGCGACCATCCGTCCGGCGCGCAGACGCTTGGGGTCGAGCGTCACCGAAGGCATCGCGTTCCACGCCTCGGCAATGGCGCCCAGGCCCGTGCCCGGGTCTGCGGCGCGGGCGCGCCCGGTCGGGGCGTCGCCCTGCCGTGCCGCGCGGGCCTTGGCGATTGCGGACTGGATGCGATCCATGACGGGCCTACTGCATGAGGGACGGGAAGTAGCGCGCCACGCTGTCTTCAAGCCCGAAGCGTTCTGCCGCCGAAACCACCATCCTGTCCAGAGGGCGCACCGCGACGTGGATCGAATAAAGCGCCAGCGGAAGACCCAGGAGGACCAAGAGCACCATCCCGACAGCCCCAAGCCGCCGCCGGATCACTTCCCCCGTCGTCTCGACGTATGGCACCGATCCGAATGGCGTGATGCCGAGGGCGCTGACCAGCTCAGCCGGCCGGCGGACCTTGGAGTTCAGAAGCTCGAGCAGGAACATCAGCGCCGCCGAAAGCACCACGCCCGCCCCGATGCCCGCAGCGGCGATGAGCTTTCGGTTCGGCTCGGCGGGCGCCGATGGCGGCGCGGCGGGCTCGATCACCGAAATGCGCTGCCCCTGGGCCGTGACCTCGATCCGGTCGCCCATGGTGGCTTCGGCCAGGCTGGCGACGGCCTGGTTGTACTGGGCGCGCAGATTGTCCTGATCGCTTTCGAGGCTGCTCAGCTGGACGGCGTTGGCGGGCGTCGCGGCGATCGTCTCTTCCAGCTCCGCAAGGGCACGCTGGATCCCGGCCTTCTGTTCGGCCAGGAACTCGATCTGCCCGTCGATGTCGGCCATCTGGAGGTCGAAGACCCCGATCCCCCGCGACGAGGCATCGCCTCCGAGCTGTCGCTCCACCACCCGCTCCAGCGCCTCGACCTGGGTGCGCAGGGCGCGGACGCGCGGGTTGTCCGGCGCATAGACCACGATGGCCGACGCCAGCTCCTGGCGGAGCTCTTCCAGCCGGGTCTGTTCCGGCGTCAGCTCCTGCACGGATGCGGCTAGCCGCCCCGTCCGGTCATAGAGCTCGGTCAGGCGGTTGCGACGGTCGCGCAGGCTTGCAAGCTCGCGGTCCACCTGAAGCAGCCGTTCCTGCTCGGCCGCCTGGCGCGAACGGCGGTAGTCCAGGCTTTCGGGAAGCGCGTCGCGATGGGCGTTCTTGAACTCCATGATCCTCGCGTTCTGGGTCGCGATCTCGCCGCTCAGGCGGTCGACCTCCTGGCGGAAGAAGTTCAGCGTGCCGCCGGTTGCGCTGGTCCGGAGCTCGACGTTCTGCGCAAGGATCTGGCTGACAAGCGCATTCGTCACATCGGCCGAGGAATCGGGGTCAGGTGCCCGGAACGACACCGTCACGACGCCCGTGCCCTGCTGGAACGGCGGCTGCACGATCACGATCCGGCGGCGCATGTCGGCCACGATGCGATCGGGCGACAGCCCCGGGCTGTCTTCATGAAGGCCGAACCGCTCCGAGACTTCCATGAGGTTGTCCCGGGTGGTCAGACGCTGCTGGATGGCCAGCAGCAGTTCTTCCCCTGACGACCGCACGGTGGAAGCGGCAAGCTCGTCGGGGATCACCGGCCGCTCGACCAGCAGGCGCGCCTCGGCCCGGTAGACTGCGGGCAGCGTGTAGGCGATCAGAAAGCCTCCGGCCGTGCAGACGCCCATGATGATCACGATGTAGGGCAGGCGCCGCAGCAGCAGTTCGAACGAGAAACGCAGGTCAAAGTGCATCGTCAGCCATCGCCCTTTGTCGGATCCTGCCGGATCGGATGGAACGCGCCGTCGTCCAGGATCTGCTGGATGGTCGCCCGGGTCACCGACTTCTTCTCTTTCGCACAGGCATAGACCAGCGCAAGGTCGCACAGCCGGTTGACAAGCCGGGGCACGCCGGCCGTTAGGTGGTGGATGGCCTCGATCGCGTCCTTGTCGAAGATCCTGTCCGACGCGCCCGCCACCTTCAGCCTGTGCCGCACATAGTCCGTCATCGTCGCCAGATCCATCGCCGGCAGGTGGAAGCTTGCGGCCACGCGCTGCGCGAACTGGCGCATGTCGGCGCGCTCGATGATGTCGCGCAGCTCGGGCTGCCCGACGAGGACAAGCTGCAGAAGCTCGTCCTTGCCGCTGTTGATGTTGGTGAACATCCGGATCTCTTCCAGAGCCTCGCGGCTGAGGTTCTGCGCCTCGTCGAAGATGAGGATCACGCGCCGGCCCTCCGCGTACTCCGCGATCATGAAGTTCTGGAAGCGCGCGAAATGGTCCACGTAGGTCTCGTCCGCCGCCGCGGGCTGCCCGAGCGACATCAGAACCCAGCGCAGCAGCTCGGTCCGTGACCCGTGCGGGTTCGAGATCAGCCCGACCCGCACGTCTTCGCCGAGCGTCCTGAGAAGGTGATGGATGAGCGTCGTCTTGCCCGCGCCGACCTCGCCGGTGATGACGGTGATCGGCGCATGGGTGACGATGCCGTATTCCAGCATCGTGTAGGCGCGCTTGTAGGCCGGCGACCAGAAGATGAAGTCCGGATCGGGGGCGAGCGCGAACGGCCGGGCGTTCAGGCCGAAGTGGTGCGAGTAGATGTCGAGGCTGGCGCTTGCCGGGCCATGGGGCGGCGAAGCGGCCGACCCCGCCGGCGTCGTCGCGCCTTCGACCACAACTTCCCGCTGCCCGGTGAGCGGCGGAAGGGTCGGCGGCTTCCGGGCGGTCAGCGGCGGAATCGGGCGGTCCCTGCCGTTTGCGCCCGAGCCTTGCGCGGGGGCATCGGGCTCGCGCGCGCCACCCTTGAGGAGGCTCGGCACGACCTGCCAGAGCGGATTGCGCCGTTGTCTCATGCCGCCGCACCCCTGCGGCCGGAAGCGCCGTTCCCCGGCACGCGCGAATCGGGATGGGCGCCGGGCAGGGAACGCCGCCCGATGGACGCACCCGCTTCGTCGGGATGTCGAACGGGGGGCCACGAGGGGCGTAAGGATCGGGGCAATCTTGCGAGCATGGTCGAGGAATAGGCTATCCTACCCGACAATGCGACTCCCGCATGAGCCTCTTCGGTGCCGAGGGTTAACCGCGCGCGGCGCCGCCCGCACAACCATAAAGTGCCGTGCGGTTGCCTCAATTCTGCCACTTGGCGCTGCAAACCTATGCATGTAGTCTTTCGAACGGAGAGGCGGAGGAGTTTCTGATGCTTGCAGGGCTCATGATCGTCGCAATGCTGGTCGGCGCGCTGGCCACGTCGCTCTCCCTTGCCGCGTCCCTGCCGCTCAGCGTCGCGATTCTCCTTTACCCCGTGGCGGGGTCGTCTTTCCTGATGACCGTGATCGCCGTGCGGCTGGGCCGCAGTGCCTTCGAAGGCGGTGCGATCGCCGTCCCCGCAAGGACATCCCGCCTGCAATAGTCCCTCAAGGCGGTCCGGCGCGTATGCGGCGCGCGGCTTTCGGCAGACTCTCGCCGTAGACGCGGCGCGCGCCAAAACGGACTCGTGAAGAGGGTGCGCGGGCATTAACGATTTCGAAAGGGTTGGGACCCGACAGTGGCAGAGTCGCGGGCGGAGGAGTCGGAGCGGACCGATGTTGGGAGTCGTCTTCATGTCAGTGGCGTTCGGTACGTTCGCGACGGCGGTGGCGGCCCTTCTCGGCGCACCCTACTGGGTCCTGGCGATGACGTATCCGACGGCGGGGGCATTAGCCCTGGTCGGCCTTGCATCCATGCGGGCCAGAGAAGACCGTCAACCCCTCTTGCCCGCTCGCAGCGTGGCCGATCACTGGCCGGTTCCGCGCAACACCACGCCGACCGTCTCGGCAAGCACCCTCACATCCGTTGCAAGGGACACGCTCCGCTCGTAATCGGCGTCGTAGTCTGCCCGTTCAGCGAAGGTCGAGCCGTTGCGCTCGGACACCTGCCACAGACCGGTAAGACCGGGGCGCAGCATGAAGTATGCGTGACCAGGGTAGAGAGCACGCTGTTGCGGCATCATCGGGCGCGGCCCGACAAGGCTCATGTCCCCGCGCAGCACGTTCCAGAGCTGAGGAAGCTCGTCCAGCGACGACCGGCGCAGGAAGCCCCCCATCGGCGTGATCCTCGGGTCGTCCGACAGCTTCTGGAACGCATCCCACTCGCGCCGGGCCTCCGGGTTGTCGAGCAGATGCTGCGCAAGGCGTGCATCGGCGTCCGGCACCATTGTCCGCAGCTTCCACAGCAGGAACTTCCGGCCCCCACGGCCGAGCCGCTCTTGCCGATAGATCGGCGAGTGTCCGTCAAGGGACACCAGTAGCGCCAGCAGCAGGATCACCGGCAGGACGATCGGCGCCGCAGCCAGCACCGCCGCCACATCGAGCAGGCGCTTGAAGCCAGACCGATAGAAGCCGTTCCAGTTGGGGAACGGCACTTCGGCCGCAACTGCCATACCACGCTGCTGCAATCCGGCAACCTGACCGTCAATACGCATACCCATCCGTTCCCTCCAGCAAAGGGACAAACCCTCTTAATACCGCGGATAAACCCGCGGCCCGACTCACGCTCAAATGTGTCAGCGAGGCGCCCCCTCCAGGCGAACACGCCCCAACGCCGAGGAAGCTACCATCAGCGGAAACCAGCTTCAATGCGGGTATTCTGACCGGCGCAGGCAAATGGTGTTTGATTTCATCGCATTACATCCTCCGGTTGAGCGGCCGTTTACCTTGCGATTCGCC
>JALORM010000128.1 GCA_025458985.1 Paracoccaceae bacterium
TCGCTGAAGTCGATGCCCGAGATCACCGGGCTGCCGCCATTCGAGACCAACACGATCCTGAGCCCGCCGCAGAGCCCCAGCCTCGATGCCTGGCGCGAGGCCTGGTCCACCGCCTGCATCGCGGTCGAATGCGCGGGCCTCAGAAGCTATTTCTGGAACTCGCTGGTGATGGTGTTCTTCGCGGTCGTGATCTCGGTCGCGATCGGCGCCATCAACGGCTATGTGCTGGCCAAGTGGCGCTTCCGCTACGACAACCTCATCTTCGCGCTGCTGCTGTTCGGTTGCTTCATCCCGTTCCAGATCGTGCTGATCCCGATTGCGCGGGTGCTGGGAACGATGAACCTGTCCGGCACGATGGCGGGCCTCGTGTTCGTCCACGTGACCTACGGGATCGCCTTCACGACGCTGTTCTTCCGCAACTTCTATGTCTCGGTGCCGGACGAGGTCATCAAGGCTGCCCGGATCGACGGGGCGGGGTTCTGGGCGATCTTCTTCCTGATCGTCCTGCCGCTGTCGGGGCCGATCACCATCGTCGCGGTGATCTGGCAGTTCACCAACGTCTGGAACGACTTCCTCTTCGGCGCATCCTTCGCAGGGGCTGAGTCCCGGCCGCTGATGGTCGCGCTCAACAACCTCGTCAACACCTCGACAGGGACGAAGTTCTACAACATCGACATGGCGGGCGCGATGATCGCGGCCCTGCCGACGATCCTCGTCTACGTCGTCGGCGGGCGGTACTTCGTCCGCGGGCTGATGGCGGGCGCGGTGAAGGGATAGGGTATGGCGACGCTGGAAATCCGCAACGTCACCAAGAGCTTCGGCGCCGTCGAGGTGTTGCGAGAGGTGAACCTTGCCATCGGAGACGGAGAGTTCCTGGTCCTGGTCGGCCCCTCGGGCTGCGGCAAGTCCACGCTGCTGAACATCGTGGCCGGGCTTCTGGACCTGACCCGCGGCAGCATCCTGATCGACGGCGCGCCGGTCGAACACCTGGAGCCGAAGGAGCGCGACATCGCGATGGTGTTCCAGAGCTACGCGCTCTACCCCTCGATGACGGTGGCAGGCAACATCGGCTTCGCGCTGAAGATGCGCGGCGTCCCCGCGGCCGAGCGAGACCGCAAGGTGCAGGAGGTGGCCGAGCTTCTGCAGATCGCCCACCTTCTCGACCGCAAGCCGCAGGCGCTGTCGGGCGGCCAGCGGCAGCGCGTGGCGATGGGGCGGGCGCTGGTGCGCAACCCCAAGATCTTCCTCTTCGACGAACCGCTGTCGAACCTGGACGCCAAGCTGCGCGTCGACATGCGCCACGAGATCAAGAAGCTGCACCAGCGGCTGCGCACCACCATCGTCTACGTCACCCACGACCAGGTCGAGGCGATGACGATGGCCAGCCGGATCGCGGTGATGAAGGACGGCGTGGTGCAGCAGTTCGGCACGCCGGAAGAGATCTACGAACGTCCCGCCAACACCTTCGTCGCCACCTTCATGGGCTCGCCCGCGATGAACCTGCTCGACGGGGCGGTCGCGGGCGGGGCCATCGCGCTGGACGGCGGGGCGCGGCTGCCGCTGCCGACAAGCGCCCCGGCCCTGGCCGAGGGCCGGAAGGTCCGGCTGGGCCTGCGCCCCGAATGGTTCACCCCGCTGCCGCCCGACGCGCCGGCCGAGGGCGCGCTGGAAGCCGAGGTCGAGGTGATCGAGCCGACCGGCCCCGACATCTACGCCGCCCTGCGTGTCGGCGGGGCCGAGGTGATGACCCGCCTGCCGGCGGGAACCAGCCTGACCCCCGGCGAGGTGCGCCGGTTCCGTGTGGACACGGCCAAGGCCATCGTTTTCGACGCCGCCTCGGGCGCGGCGCTGGTGGGCTGAGCGATGACCGACAAGCTCAATATCGGCGTGCTCGGCTGCGGGCCCATCGCCCAGGCCGGTCACTTCGAAAGCTGCACCAAGGCCCGCAATGCCCGGCTTTATGCCGTCTGCGACGTGGCGGCCGACCTGCGGGACCGGATGGCCGTCGCGCACGGCGCCGAACGCGCCTTCGGCGACTACGACGAGATGCTGGCCGACCCCGCGGTGCAGGCGGTGATCGTCGCCACCTCGGACGCGTTCCATGTCGAAGCCTCGATCCGCGCGCTGCGCGCGGGCAAGCACGTCCTCTGCGAGAAACCCGTGGCGATGGGCCTGCCCGAGACCGAACGCCTGGCCGAGGTGGTGCGCGAGACCGGGCTGACCTTCCAGATCGGCCACATGAAGCGCTACGACATCGGCCTGCAGGAGGCCAAGCGCTTCGTCGACGACGGCATGGGCGAGATGGTGGCGCTGAAGGCGTGGTACTGCGACAGCACCCACCGCTATGCGATGACCGACGCGGTGCAGCCGCTGATCGTGCGGTCGGCGCAGGCGCGCCGCCCGGCCGAAGACCCCAAGGCCGACCTGCGCCGCTACTACATGCTGGCGCACGGCAGCCACCTCGTCGACACCGCACGCTACTTCGCCGGCCCCCTCGTCTCGGTGAACGCGCGGCTGTCGGACCGGCGCGGGATGCACTGCTGGTTCGTCGACGTGGAGTTCGAGAACGGCGCGCTTGGCCACCTCGACCTGACCGTGGCGGTCCGGATGGACTGGCACGAAGGTTTCACCATCTACGGCGCGCGGGGCTCGGTCACCGCGCGAACCTACAACCCGTGGTACTTCCGCAGCTCGGACGTGGAGATCTTCCACGAAGCCGATGCCACCACGCGCCGCCCGCTCGGCGCCGACGGGCACTTCTACCGCCGCCAGGTCGAGGGCTTCGCCGATACCGTGCTGACCGGCGCGCCGATGACCGGCGCGGGGATCGAGGACGGCCTTGCCTCGGTCCGGGCGATGCTGGCCATCGCGCGCTCGGTCGACGAGGGGCGCCCCGTGCGGCTGGCCGATGCCGGGGGCGTCCTCTGATGCGCCTCGGCGTCTTCGCGAAGACGTTTCCCGGCACCGATCCCGGCACGGTGATGACCGCCGCGGCCGGGGCGGGCTTTTCCGGGGTCCAGTACAACATGGCCTGCTCGGGCCTGCCGCCGATGCCCGACCGGATCGCGCCCGCCACCGCGTCCGAGGTCGGCGCCGCCGCGCGCGCCCGGGGGCTCCGCGTGTTCGCGGTATCGGGCACCTGGAACATGATCCACCCCGACCCGGTCGAACGCGCCGCCGGTCAGCGGCGGCTCGAGGGGATCGCCGCGCGCGCCGCGCTCATGGGCACCGACCTCGTCACCCTCTGCACCGGCACCCGAGACCCGCAAGACCAGTGGCGCCATCACCCCGGCAACGCGCTTCCCGATGCCTGGCACGACCTGCGCTCGGAAATGGTGCGCGCCGTCGAGACGGCCGAACGCCACGATATCCTCCTTGGGATCGAGCCCGAGATGGCGAATGTCGTCAATTCGGCCGCTGCGGCCAGGCTGCTGATCGACGAGGTCGGCTCGGACCGTCTGCGGATCGTCCTCGATCCCGCGAACCTCTTCGAGATCGCCAGCCGCGACACCCAGCGCGCTCTCGTCTCGCAGGCGGTGGACCTGCTGGCCGACCGGATCGTGATGGGCCATGCCAAGGACCGCACCCCCGAGGGCGGGTTCTGCGCCGCGGGGCAGGGGGTGGTCGATTTCGACCACTTCCTCGGGGCCCTTCACCGGGCGGGCTTCGACGGCCCGATCGTCGCCCACGGCCAGACGGCGGCCGAGTCGCCCGCCGTTGCGGCCTACCTGAAGGTGCGGCTGGGGGCGCTCGGCCTGTGAAGGGCTACCGGCAGGAGACCTTCGGCCGCGACGGGCTGGCGCTCGCCGGCTGGGTGGCCGAGGGTCCGGGACGTCCGGCCGTGTTCCAGCACGGGCTTTGCGGCGACGCGGCGCAGCCGGCGGAGGTTTTTCCTCCGGATGCGGGTTTCCGGCACCACGTACTTGACTGCCGGGGCCATGGCAGCAGCGACGCATGCGATGCAGCAGCCTTCTCGCTTGCGGCCTTCGCCGACGACCTTGCCGCCTGGATCGACGCCGCGGGCCTCTGCGCGTGCCCGGTGGGCGGCATCTCGATGGGGGCGGCGCTGGCCCTGCGGCTGGCCGTGCTGCGGCCCGATCTCGTCTCGGCGCTGATCCTTGCGCGGCCGGCCTGGGCAACCGATGCCGCGCCCGCCAACATGGCGCCGAACGCCGAGGCCGGGCGGATGATCGCGGCGGGGCGCGGGGCCGAGGACTTCGCGCAAGGCCCGACGGGCCGCCGCCTTGCCGCCGGCGCGCCCGACAACCTCGCCTCGATCGCCGGTTTCTTCGACCGTGCGCCGCGCGACGTCACCGCCGCCCTGCTGACCCGCATCAGCGCCGATGGCCCGGGGGTGACCGCGGCGCAGCTGCGCGCCCTGCGGCTGCCGACGCTGGTGCTCGCCACGCCCGACGACGAGGTCCACCCCATCGCCCATGCCGAGGCGCTGGCCGGGATGATCCCCGGCGCGCGGCTGATCCTGCTGCCGCCCAAGGCGCGCGACCGCGCCGCCTACGCCGCGGCCTTCCGCGCCGCCCTTGCCGATTTCCTCAGGGAGCTAGCCTGATGTCGCGACCCGCCCCCGGCTGGATCGACCGCCTGCCCACCGACCGTTGCATCGCCGAGGTGTCGATGTGGTCGGCCGACCTGTCGCGCCTGGCGGGCGACCTCGACCGCATCGCCCCCTTCGCCGACATCCTTCATCTCGACGTGGCAGACGGGGTCTTCGCGCCGTCGTTCCTGTTCTTTCCCGACCTCGTCGCCGCCTTGCGCGGGCTGACGGGCCTGCCGCTGCATGTCCACCTGATGGTCGACGACCGGGTGCTGCTGACCCAGATCGCACAGTTCGCCGAAGCGGGCGCGGACCTCATCAGCTTCCACGCCGAGAACGACGCGCTGGCGGACGAGGCGCTTTCGGCGATCGCCGAAGGCGGAGCCGAGGCAGGCCTGGTGCTGCGGGTCGAGACGCCCGTTTCCCGCGCCGCGCCGCTGGTCGACCGGGTGCGGTTCCTGACGCTGCTCGGCACGGCCATCGGGGTGAAGGGGCAGGGCCTCGACCCCGCCGCCCCCGCGCGGCTGGCAGAGGCGCGCGCGCTGATCGCGGCGCGCCGCGCGGCGGGGCGCTGCGTGCTGGCCGCCGACGGCGGCATCCGCGAAACGACGGTGCCGGCGCTCTGCGCGGCGGGGGCCGAGACCGTGGTTCTGGGATCGCTCGCCTTCGGGGCACCGGACCTTGCCGCCCGCTTCGCGTGGTTGCACGGGCTGGGGTGGGGCTGAGGGTGGCCGCGCCGCGCGCTCTGGCGGTCGATGTCGGCGGAACGCGGGTCCGCGCCGCGGTGGTGACGCGGCAGGGTCGGGTGTTGGCGCGCCTCGAGGCGCCGACCCGCGCGGCGGACAGCCCCGAGGCGGTGGTCGCGCAGGTGGCCGACCTGGCCCGCCGCCTGCCGGCCGAGGGCATTGCCGTCGCGGGCGTCTGCGCGCCGGGGCCGCTCGACGTGGACCGGGGGATGGCGCTTGCCACGCCGACCATCGCGGGCTTCCGCGATTTTCCCCTGCGCGCGGCGCTTGCCGATTGTCTGCCCTGGCCGGTGCATCTGGAACACGACGGCCACGCCGCAGCCTGGGGCGAATGGCGCTTCGGCGCGGGGCGCGGCACGCAGGACATGGTCTATGTCACGCTGTCGACCGGGATCGGCGCGGGCGTCGTGACCGGCGGCCGCCTCCAGCGCGGGCACCGCGGGATGGCGGGGCATGCCGGCCATATGACCGTTGCGCCCGGCGGTCCGGTCTGCGACTGCGGCAACCGCGGCTGCTGGGAGGCGATCGCCTCCGGCCCCGCTTTCGCGGCCCGGGCGCGGGACGCGGGCTTCGCCGACGGGCGATCGCCTCCGGCCCCGCTTTCGCGGCCCGGGCGCGGGACGCGGGCTTCGCCGACGGTGCCGCAGCTTTCGCCGCCGCCCGGGGGGGCGATGCCGCCGCCCTGGCCCTGTGCGGCGCACTGGCCGCGGACATCGGCCTCGGCCTCACGAACCTGATCCACCTCTTCTCGCCCGCGCTTGTCGTCCTGGGTGGCGGCATGACTGCGGGGCTCGACCTTCTGGCCCCGGGCATTGCCGCCCATATCGCCCGGACCGCCCTGCCGCCGTTCCGTGACGTGCCGGTCCTGCCCGCCGCGCTGGGCGACAACGCAGGCCTTGTCGGCGCCGCCGCGCTTGCCTTCGCTGCGCGGACGCGGGCGATGTCGCTTTCACCTTCCCAAGCGTCGGGCTGACCTTTCCGGGCGATCCGGCTTCGGGCATTGATGGGCCAGGGTCACGCACGGGGAGAGGTTCGGGCCATGAAAAGCCATGTCAGGGCGCTGGTCGTCGGCGGCGGCGCGGTCGGGACCGGGATCGCCTACCATCTGGCGAAGGCCGGCTGGGACACCCTGCTGATCGAGCGCGACGAGCTCACCTCGGGCTCGACCTGGCACGCGGCGGGCCTGCTGCCCTTGTTCAACATGTCCTACGCCACGACCCACATCCACAAGTATTCGGTCGATTTCTACAAGGGGCTGGAGGCCGAAACCGGCCTCAATCCCGGCTTCTACGTTGTCGGCAACCTGCGCATGGCCCAGACGCAGGACCGGATGGACGAATACATGCTCTATTCCTCGGTCGCCGAGACCGCAGGCGTCTACCACGAGTTCCTGAGCCCGAAGGAGATCGGCGAGCGCTGGCCTTTGGTCCGGACCGAGGACCTGAAGGGCGCGCTGTTCCACCCGCAGGACGGCTACATCAACCCCGCCGACGTGACCCAGGCGATGGCCAAGGGCGCCCGCCAGCTAGGGCGGCAACCTCGTGCCGTCCGACGAAAAGGCCGAGATCACCGCCGAACACGTCGTGACCGCCACCGGCAACCATGCCCAGCGGACCGCGCGGCTTCTCGGCATCAAGATCCCCGCGATTCCGGTCGAACACCAGTACATCGTGACCGAGCCTGACCCCGCGCTGGTCGAATGGCGCAAGACGAACCCCCAGCACCCGGTCCTGCGCGACGCCGACGCCAAGTGGTACGTCCGCGAAGAACGCGGCGGCTGGATCCTTGGCCCCTACGAGCATGTCGATGATCCACCGCATCCCGTCGTCCGAAGCCGTGGGGCTCAAGGACGACTTCAACGGTCCGATCTGCTACACGCCCGACGGCAACCCCCTGGTCGGCCCCGCGCCGGGCCTGAAGAACATGTGGCTTGCCGAAGGCTTCAGCTTCGGGATCACCGCGGCGGGCGGCACGGGCCATTACCTCGCCCAGCTGATGACGCAGGGCGAGGCCGAGATCGACATGGCCAGCCTGGACCCGCGCCGCTACGGGCCTTGGATGACGACCGAATATGCCGCCCGCAAGAACGAGGAATGCTACGAGCACGTCTTCATCCTCCACCACCCCGACGAGGAGCGCGAGGCCTGCCGCCCGCTGCGCACCTCGCCCGCCTACGACCGCCAGAAGGCGCGCGGCGCGCAGTTCGGCCAGGTGAACGGGTGGGAGAGGCCGTGCGCGAGACGGCCGGGATGATCGACGCCACCGCCTTCACCAAGCACCTCGTCCGCGGCCCGGGCGCGACCGCGTTCCTCGACTGGTTCACCACCAACAAGCTGCCGAGCGTGGGCCGCATCAACCTGACCTACGCGCTGACCGAGGCGGGGACCACGCGGACGGAATACACCATCGTCCGGCTGGCTGAGAACGAGTACTACCTGGTCTCGGCCGGGGCCTGGACGGCCTATGACGGCGACTACCTGAGAAAGACCGCCGAGGACTTCATGGGCCGCGGCGGCGGCTACCTCGACATCCACGACGTGACGACCCAGTGGGGCGTCTTCGCGCTGGCCGGGCCGCAAAGCCGCGCGATCCTGCGCGACCTGGTGCGCGACGCCGATCCCGACACGGTGCTGGGCAACAAGCGGTTCCCCTGGCTGTCGATGCGGCGGATCGAGCTGGGGATGGTGCCGACAATGGCGATCCGCGTGGCCTACACCGGCGAACTGGGGTGGGAGCTGCACCATCCCGTCGAGATGCAGACCCACCTCTTCGACCGGCTGATGGAGGCGGGCGACAGGCACGGGCTGAAGCTGGTCGGCGCGCGGGCGCAGAACTGGCTGAGGCAGGAAAAGAGCTACCGCGCCTTCGGCACGGAGCTTGGCCGCGACGCGACGCCGCTGGAAGGCGGGCTCGACCGCTTCGTCGACATGGGCAAGGACTTCCTCGGCAAGGCCGCGATGGAGGCGACCGGCATCCGGGCGAAATGCGTGACGCTCCTGATCGACGGCCCGGCGGATGCCGACCCCTGGGGCAAGGAGGCGCTGGTGTCAGACGGCGAGAAGGTGGGCCGCCTGACCTCGGGCGGGTCCGCCCCGACCTGGCCGCGCCGGGCACCAGGCTTCAGGTGCGGATGCTGCGCCGGCTGTTCGACGCCGAAGTGACCGAGGACAGCCCCTACGACCCGACCAACGCACGGATCAGGGTCGACGGGTAGGGCGGGGGCTTCGCGCCCCCGCACCCCCGCGGAGTATTTCGAAACGAAAGAAGCCTCAGGCCGTCCTGCGCGACAGCCAGGACCGCCACTGGGCCTCGGACCCGGCGAACACGTTGATGTCGGTCTGGCCGGCGATTCCGGGCACCAGGCCGGTTCCGGTATACTGCCAGAAGGTCCAGTGCTGCCCGCCGTAGCGTTCGGAGGGGTGCTTCGTCACCGACCGCAACCAGAACTCGTGGTTGCCGGACACGCGCCACATCTCGTTGTCTGTCCAGAAATCCGGCGCCGAGTAGATGATCGCCGGCTGGCCGTAGTGGCGCTCGACGATCCTGAGGAAACGCTCGGCCTTCTCGCGCACCT
>JALORM010000129.1 GCA_025458985.1 Paracoccaceae bacterium
GCGCCACCGATCCTTCGCAGAAGGATCGCCGCGCCGGAGCGACCGGGGCAGCGGCAGGTCTTGCAGGAGAGCGGACGCCGTCCTACCTTCTGCGGTGGCGGGTACTGCCCCTCGCGTGCAGAGGCCTTTTTCCAGTGGCCGATAAGCATTCTCGAGGGAGCCGGCTCTGCCTGGACCCTGGTCCAGGTACCTGGCGCCCACCTGGTTGGACCAGGCTCTCGGGAAATCGACGCCTCCACGGTCCGGGCGGTCCCGCCACTTCCGCCCCCGCATCCGCCCCGGGCAGGGCCACCCTGATCGTCGCCGGCCGTAGCGCGGCATGTCGCGCAAGCGGGCCTCGCGCAGACGGCATTTGGCGCATGCCCCGCTTGTGCCTATATCGCAGCGGACGCAGACGCGGGGGACGCGATGGCCGAGGATCCGAGACTGAGCCGGCAGGAGGCCGAAAGCCTGCGCCACGCGCGCGAGCTGGAGGGCCACCTGTCCTGGCTCGATGCCTTCACGCCCGCCGCACTGGGCGTGCTTGCAGTGGCCTCAGGCATCTACACCTATCTCGGCGTCTCGTCGCTTCTGGACGACACCGGCGCGCTCAGCTTCTTCGCGGCGGTCGCCTATTCGGTCGCGGTCTCGGTCGCGATCTTCGTGTTCTGGAGCTACCTGATGCGGCTGCTGCCGGCGGTCCGCACCGCGGCGTCGCGGCTGGGGCTTCTGCTGTCGATGGCGCTGGGGTCGGTCGCGATCATCGCGATGTCGTCGTGGCTGAACGCCGCGGCACTGGCCGGGGCGGCGGCGGTCGAGCAGCACCTGGCCCGGACGGTGCAGGACTATCAGGGCGCGCTCGAGACCGCGCATTTCAACGCACTGTCCGCACAGGCGCTGGGACAGGATGTCTCGCGCGTGCGCCAGAGCTTCCAGGACCTGTCGGCGCAGGAGGCGACGGGCGACCTGTCGGGCTTTGCAGGGCGCGGCGCGGTGTTCCGGGTGCTGACGCAGAAGGCAGACGAGCTGGTGGCGCTCGAGGCGCAGATCGCCACGCTCGACGAACCCATCGCCCAGGCCTTCGCCGAAGGCAACGCGATCCTGAGCCGGATGCGGGCGCTGACGGTCGAGCGGGGGCCCGTCGAGGCGCGCAGCGTTGCCTTCTCGGAAGAGGCGGTGCGGCTTGCGGGCGTGATCACGCAGCTGCGCCAGCTGTCGGCCGCGCCCTTCGTCGAACGCGCCGCGAGCGACCTGGCCGCCTCGGTCGTGCTGCCCGAACTCGACGGGACCACGGGGGCGATCCGCGACGGGCAGGCGGCAACGATCACCTCGGTCCTCGGGGTGCTCGGGCAACGGGCCGAGACGCTGCGCGCGGCGGCCGCCGCGGTGATCGCCCTGCCGCCCCCCGCGGACACGACCTATACCCCGATCTCGACGGCCGATGCGGTGATCCGCTATGCCGGGAACTTCGTGCCCTCCTGGGCCGGCGCCATCGCCATCGATCTCCTGCCCGGGGTCCTCGTCTTCATCGTGATGGTGACGCAGGCCGCGATCCGGGCCGGCCGGGCCCCGATCGCGGTCGAGAACTCGATCACGCTGGGCGAGCTGCGCGCGGCGCTTGCCGCGCTTAAGGACGTCGAGGCACTGGAGCAGACGCAGCCGGTGCCGGCGGCGCCACCGCGCCCTGCGCCGCAGCCGCCGGTCGTCCTGCCGGGCCGCGACAGCGCCGGCGGGGGGGCCGGATGACCGCGGCGCCGATCGCCGGCGGCGATCCTGCGTCCGCTGCCGCGCCCGGAGGCGGCCCGCGGACCGCCCGGCGCCTGACCACGCGGGGCGCGGTCCACGGCATCCTCTGGGTGCAGGTGGTGCTGGCGCTGCTCCTGGTGTCGGGCGACGCGTTGCGCGTGCTGCCCGGGCTTCTGTCGCCCAGCGCGGCGCCGCCGGTCTCTGACCCGGTCAGCCCCGGCGACCAGACCCGGCGGTTCCGCCCGGGCGACCTGCCCGAGCGGCGCCCCGGGTTGCCCTTCGCGGTGCCGGACGCGATGCCCTCGCGGCTCGACTTCCAGGCCGACGGCGCGACGCTGCGGCTGACGGGCGAGATCGCGCCCGGCGACGGTGCCCGCTTTGCCACGCATCTGGAGGGGCTTTCGGTCCCGCCCGAACGCATCGCCTTCCTGAGCCCCGGCGGGTCGGTCATGGACGCGATCGAGATCGGCCGGGCGATCCGCGAGGCGGGTCTGCCGACCGCGATGGAGGACGGGGCGATCTGCTTTTCGGCCTGCCCCTACATGCTGGCCGGCGGGGTCGAGCGGCAGGTGCACCGCGGGGCGCAGGTCGGGGTGCACCAGCACTACTTCGGCGAGAACGTCGCGCTGCCCGCCTTCATCGCCATCGACGACGTCCAGCGCGGACAGGCCGAGGTCATGGCGCATCTCGACGCGATGGGGGTGAGCCCGCTTCTGATGCGTCCCGCGATGTCGACGCCGCCCGACGAGATCTACGTCCTGGTGCCCGAGGAACTGTCGGACTTCGCGCTTGCCACCGAACTGGTTCCGCCCGACGAGTGACGGACGGTGGCCCTCAGCGGTCGCGGCGGTCGCGGACGGGAACCAGCACGGGCACCGGCTCGGCCAGCACCACCCGCCCCTTGCCCCGGCTGTCGTCGCCCGGAGGCTCGGCCATGCGCATCACAGCTATGCCGAACTGGACGCCGGAAAAGACGATGCCGTTAAAGACGACAAGCAGCGCCACTGCCAGCGGCCCCTCGGCGGTGTGCGTCACGAGGTGCCAGAGGCCCGCAACGTCGAACCAGAGCAGCAGTGCCGTGAAGGCCACTGCGATGGCAAAGCCGATCAGAACGTTGCGGATGTAGAGACGGACAAGCTCGGGCATCGACGTGCTCCCTCGGCAGACCTCCGAAGGGTAGCGCGCGCCCATGCCATCTTCCAGTCCGCTGCGCACGACGCACGATCCTTCGTGCGAAGGATCGGGGCCAGGCGGCGATCTTTCGCCAGAAAGATCGGGGGCTTGGGACACCCGCGCGGCACGGATGCGTCAGAACGCCTCGGGGCGGGCCTCGCGCGCCATGTGGTCAAGCACGGCATTCACGAACCGTGCCTCACGGCCCTCGGGGAAGAAGGCCTTGGCGATCTCGACATACTCGTTGATCACGACCTTCGGCGGCGCCTCGCCTTCGACCAGTTCCGCCCCGGCGGCGCGGAACAGCGCCCTGAGCGTCGGGTCGATCCGGTCGATGGGCCACTTGGCGACCAGCGCCCGGTCGGTCATCTGGTCGATCCGGGCCTGCCAGTTGACCGCGTCGCCCACGGTCTTGCGGAACAGCTCGATGTCGCCTTCGGCCATCTCGCCCTCGTCGTAGACGGCGCCGAAGCGGTGGTCCTCGAACTCGCGCAGGACGCTGTCGGCCCCCTGCCCGGCGGCCTCCATCTGGAACAGCGCCTGCAGCGCATAGAGCCGCGCGGTGGATTTGCTCTGGCGTGACGGCCTCATGCCGGCTGCTCGCCCCGGCCGCCCGGGCGGAAGCCGATGCCGGTGGTGCGGCCCTTCCACTTCCGCGACAGCGCGATCAGGTGCAGCGCAGCGGCCGCCGCGCCGCCCCCCTTGTCCTGCCCGGCCGGATCGGCGCGGACCGCCGCCTGGTCGATGGTCTCGACCGTGAGGATGCCGTTGCCGATGCACAGGCCGTCGAGCCCCAGCAGCATCAGCGCGCGCGAGCTGTCGTTGCAGACCGTCTCGTAATGCGTGGTCTCGCCGCGGATCACGCACCCGAGCGCGACGTAGCCGTCGAATTCGCCCTGGCCGCGCGCCAGCCGGATCGCGGTCGGGATCTCCAGCGCGCCCGGCACCTCCGCCACCTCGACCGCCGCCCCCGCCGCCGCGGCCACGGCCTTCGCGCCGGCCAAGAGGTTGTCGGCGATCTCGCGGTAGTAGGGCGCGACGACAAGCAGAAGCTTCACCGGACGGTCGAAATCCGGCAGGGGCAGAGTGTGGTGGCTGATGGCGGCCATGGTCAGTCCTTCGGGATCGGCCGGGTGCCGGCAATGGAAAGGCCATAGCCCTCGAGCCCGACGACCTTGGGCCTGGCCGAGTTGGTGAGAAGCACGATCTCGTGCAGCCCGAGCGCCGAGAGGATCTGTGCGCCGAGCCCGTACTGGCGGAGCGTCTGGGGCGAGGCGCTGTCCTCCATCACCAGCTTCATGTGGGTGTCGCGCAGGAGCACCAGCACGCCGCGGCCTTCCTCAGCGATGAGCCGCATCGCGTTGCCGAACTCGCGCGAGCGCCCCGGGCCACCGAGGCCCACCACGTCGAGCAGCGGGTCGAGCGTGTGCATCCGCACCAGCACCGGCGCCCCTGCGGCGAGGTCGCCCTTGACCAGAGCGATGTGTTCGGAGCCTTGCGTGGAGTCGGTGAAGACCCGCATCTGCCAGTCGCCGCCGAACTCGGACCGGATCGTGCGTTCGTCGGTCACCCGCACCAGGTTGTCGTTGCGGCGCCGGTAGGCGATCAGGTCGGCGATGGTGCCGATCTTTAGGCCGTGCCGCTGCGCGAAGGCGACGAGGTCGGGCAGCCGCGCCATGCTGCCGTCCTCGTTCATGATCTCGCAGATCACGCCCGCGGGGTTGAGGCCGGCAAGGCGCGAGATGTCGACCGCCGCCTCGGTATGGCCGGCGCGGACCAGGACGCCGCCTTCCTTGGCGCGAAGCGGGAAGATGTGGCCGGGCGTGGCGATGTCGGGGGCACCTTTCGACGGGTCGATCGCGACCGCCACGGTGCGCGCCCGGTCATAGGCCGAAATGCCGGTCGTCACGCCCTCGCGCGCCTCGATCGAGACGGTGAAGGCGGTCTCGTGGCGCGAGGAGTTCGCATGCGCCATCAGCGGCAGCCCCAGCGCGTCGATCCGATCGGCCGTCATGGCAAGGCAGATCAGGCCACGCCCGTGGGTCGCCATGAAGTTGATCTTTTCGGGCGTGGCCATCTGGGCGGGAATGACGAGGTCGCCCTCGTTCTCGCGCTCCTCGTGGTCGATCAGGATGAACATGCGCCCGTTGCGCGCGTCGTCGAGGATCTCCTCGATCGACGACACGGCGTCGGCATAGGTGCTGGGCGTGGTGTCGGCCATGGCGGTTCCCCGGGGTCTTGCGGCGCGGGATACACAAGCCCCGGCGCCTTGGCCAGAGGCAACGGCGCCGCGATCCTTCTGGCGAAGGATCTGCGCCCGGCCCCCGGCTGCGGCGCCACGTCTTCGCCGGGACCCGATCCTTCGCCAGAAGGATCGTGCGACGCGTTCAGACGGGGAAGTAACGCTCGGCGGGCAGGTAGAGGCCGAGGCGCGCGGCCTCGGCCCAACCCCGTTCCTCGGCCGTGTCGCCGACCATCAGAACCCGGTCTGCCGGGCAGGCAAGCGCCGCGAGGACCGTGCGACGCGCCTCGCCCCAGGCCGCGAGAGGCCGCGGCGCGGGATGGGCGCGGTCGATCACCGCGCCGGCCCGCGCCATCACGACTTCAGGCGACAGCGGGCGGTTGGCCAGCGCACCGCGGTCCGCGCCTGCTACGGCGGCGAGCCGCGCGCGCCGGTCCTCGGGCAGCGCGGCAGCAGGCGGCAGCATCCTGAGCGCGTTGGTCGAGAACAATAGCGCCACGACGTCGTGCCCCGAGGCCGCACGGAACGAGGCATAGGTGCGGTAGTCGAGCCCGATCTCGGCCGCGCGCCTCACGCGGAGCCGCACGACCTCGACCGGAAGCGTCGGCAGCAGGTCGGCGCGCGCCCGGCCCCAGGCATGGCGACGCCAGGCGTGGCCGGCCTCCATCGTGGGTCCGTTGTTGTGGCCGATCCCGCTCACCGCGCGGGCTCCGGCCGGA
>JALORM010000130.1 GCA_025458985.1 Paracoccaceae bacterium
TCCGCCGCCGGTACCCTGCCGCGCCCCGACTGGAGCCGCGGCCATGCGCCCTCGCTGGCGCGCACCCTCGCGCCCGGCAGCGAGCGCGACGAGGTCCGCCTTTCGGCCGCGCTCGCGCGCCTGCAGGAAATCGATCCCGCGCTGGCAGTCGACACGGCCGAGGACGGCGGCGAGGCCGTCGTGCGGGTGCAGGGGCCGATGCACCTGCGCCGGGTGCTCGCGCACCTCGCCGACGACTTCGGCGTCGCCGTGACCGAGGCCCCGCTGGGCGGCAACTGGCGCGAGACCGCGACGACCCGCGCCGAGGTCCGTCACCGGCACAAGAAGCAGACCGGCGGGGCCGGGCAGTTCGCCGAGGTTGCGGTGGTGCTTGAACCGCGCGGGCGGGGCGACGGCTTCCGGTTTTCCGAGGTGGTGAAGGGCGGCGCGGTGCCGCGCAACTACATCCCCTCGGTCGGGGACGGCGCCGCCGATGCGCTGGCGCGCGGGCCTCTGGGCTTCCGGGTGGTCGACGTGGCCGTTACCCTGACCGACGGAAAGCATCACGCCGTCGACAGCTCGGACCACGCCTTCCGCACCGCCGCCCGCGCCGCCGTCAGGGAAGCGCTGGACGCCGCGCATCCGGTGCTGCTTCAGGGCATCGAGCGGGTCGAAATCCACGTCCCCTCGGTCTTTACCGGACAGCTCATCCCGCTGTTCGGCACGCTCAAGGGCCAGGTGCTGGGCTTCGAGGCCAACCCCAAGCAGCGCGGCTGGGATATCTTCCGCGCCCTTCTGCCCGCCGCCTCGATCGACGACCTGATCACTGCCCTCGCCGGCGCGACACAGGGCACCGCCTGGTTCACGACCACGTTCGACCACTACGAGGAGATCTACGGCCGCGAGGCCGACGCCATCAGCAGGGCAAGGCTGGCGGCGGGGTGACCCCGGTTGAGGGGCCGGGAGCCTCCGGCCGGCCGGGTCGCGTCCAGCCCGGTGCCGGCGCCCCCCCCTTCCTTTTGTCCCAAATACCGCGGGGGGCTCGCCGTCAGGCGAGCGGGGGCAGCGCCCCCTCCGACGGTCCGGCCGATGTCAGGCAAGAGGTGTGGGCGACCGCAAGCCGCGAGGGCAGCCCCCTCTCTCCGCCCGCCCGGGCGGAGAGGGTAGCAGTCCGAACCGGCGTCGACCCGCCTCGCCTCCCTGATGGCTATCCCCGGGCCGCCGGCGGCCTCAGGCCTCGGCGCGGCGGGCGTTGCGCGCCCGCTCGGTCGCGCTTTTCAGCTGCCCGCAGGCGGCCATGATGTCCTCGCCGCGGGGCGTCCGGATCGGCGAGGCATAGCCGGCCTTGTAGATGATGTCGGCGAAGGCCTCGATCCTCTCCCAGTCCGACCGCTGATAGGGTGCGCCGGGCCATTCGTTGAACGGGATCAGGTTGATCTTGGCCGGGATGCCCGCGATCAGCTTCACCAGCCGCCGCGCGTCGGCATCGCTGTCGTTCACGTCCTTCAGCATCACGTATTCAAAGGTGATCCGTTCCGAATTCGACAGCCGCGGATAATCGCGCAGCGCGGCCAGCAGCGTCTCGATGTTCCACTTCTTGTTGATCGGCACGAGCCCGTCGCGCACCTCGTCGGTGGTGGCGTGGAAGCTGACGGCCAGCAGGCAGCCGATCTCGGTCGCGCAGCGCGCGATCTCGGGCACCACGCCCGAGGTCGACAGCGTGATCCGCCGCCGCGACAGGGCGATCCCTTCGCCGTCCATCACGATCCGCATCGCGTCGCGCACGGCATCGAAATTGTAGAGCGGTTCGCCCATGCCCATCAGGACGACATTCGACAGAAGCCGCGTCTCGTCCTTCGGCTGGCCGGAAACCGGCCATTCGCCGAGGTCGTCGCGCGCCAGCATCACCTGGCCCACGATCTCGCCCGCGGTCAGGTTCCTCACCAGCTTCTGCGTGCCCGTGTGGCAGAAGGAACAGGTCAGCGTGCAGCCGACCTGGGAGGACACGCAAAGCGTCCCGCGGTCCTCTTCGGGGATGTAGACTGTCTCGACCTCGTGCCCGCCGGCGATGCGGACGAGGTACTTGCGCGTTCCGTCGGCCGAGACCTGGCGGGAGACGACCTGGGGCAGCTCCAACACGAAGTGTTCGGCCAGCAGCGCGCGGTAGTCCTTGGCAAGGTTCGTCATCGCGGCGAAGTCGCGCACGCCCCAGTGGTAGACCCACTGCCAGATCTGGCCCACGCGCATCTTCGCCTGCCGCTCAGGCGTGCCGATCGCCAGAAGCGCGTCGCGCAGCCCATCCCGCGTCAGGCCGATCAGGTTCGTCCGCCCGCCCTCGGGCAGCCTGCGGGGAATGGTCAGCACGTCCTGCGTGATCGGGGCGGTCATGGGTCGGTCCTCTGGGAAGGTGCCCCAATATAGGAGAGCGGGCGCGATGGGAACAGGGATCGAGGCCGGGGAGGGGCGCGGCGCAGCGGCAAAGGGCAGCATCGCGGGCGGAGCGGTCCTTTGCTGCTGCTTCGTTCTTAGCTGAATCATGCTTCGCTGCGCCTTCCTAGTGTCCCATGATTGTTTGCATCCGAGTTTGTAATGTGGTGGTCAGCGCAGCGCGTCCTTCTGCATTGTTCAGGTATCGAACGTACCGCAAGTGTCGGAGGTCGAAGGGAATGTCATGCTCACTTTGGGTTATTAGTATCACATCACGACCGAGAGTGTGAGCAATGCCTGCCTCATAAAAGACGTTCGGGTTGCGCCCAGTACAATCGCAGACGACAATCCGAGACCTGTCAATTAGAGCTACTACGTCCTGAATGATTGCTGCGTTCTCCCAAATGTCGTCCGCACGCCGACAACGCAGGCCAGCGCCTTCGGCCGCCTGTTGAATACTCATATATACAGTAGCAAAACTGGCATCAAAAGGCATCATCGCAGAGGCAAGATTCGGCTCGATTGTCTCATGCTCAGGTATCTGAAAAACCGTTGGACGCTGGCGACGAGGTCGAGTGTTTCGCAGCATGAACCTGTACAGGTCAATGTCCTTAACCGCCCAATGATTGCGCGAGAACTCAAAGTCATGGGGCATATCAAGCGCCATGCGATTCGCATAAATCATGCTATTCTTCAGTGGCGGAACCTCAACGTCAAAGCTAAGTTCCAAGGCCAGTTCTCTGCCAATAATGCGCGCCCTATTGATCTGGCCAATGTATGCAACTTCATCCATGATCCCTTCTACGCAGAACAAACAAGGCAGGGAAGTAAGGCGGTCGAGTACTGGGCCATTTTCTCCCCGAAACTGATCAGCAATGTGTTCGTCTGTGTACTCGAAAATCCGTCCAATAGGTATGATAGCCCTACCAGAGGCCCAATCTACATTGAACATCAATAAGTTAAACATTCTCGCTCCTGCATCTCCGATTGGTCATTCTTGTACTTTCAAGGCTATCGGTTTGTCTACGCTCGGATCCCCTGTGCTAACCGATGTTGACTTCTGAGTTGCCTCTACCGGTTGCACCTCTGGGATCATAGCATTTCCAAACGTCCGCTCCAGGCTCTCGCCGGAGGCGTCGTTTCCCTCTTTACCCCGCACCGATGTCCCGCAAAGCTTCCGTTGCCGCGCCTGCCGCCTTGGGCTACGCAGGCGGGCATGAAGGTCCTTGTCATCGGAACCGGCTCGATCGGCCGCCGCCATGCGGCGAACCTCGCCCGGCTGGGCGCGGACTTCGCCCCCCATTCGATGCGCGAGGGCGGCCTCGGCGGCGCGCTGGCGCGGCTGGCCGAAGGCTGGGACGGCGCGGTGATCGCCACCGAGACGCAGATCCGGCTTGAGCTGATCGAGGCGGCCGCGGCGCGGGGCATCCCGCTCTACATCGAAAAGCCGCTCGCCGCCTCGCCCGACGAGGTCTCGGCGATCTTTGCCGCCGCCGGCCCGATCATGGAGCGCAGCGTGGTGGGCTTCATGATGCGCTATCATCCGGCCTTCCGGCACCTCGCGGCGCAGGATTTCTCGGACGCCTACCGCTACACCTTCGAGATCGGTCACGACGTGACCCAGTGGCGCGAGAACTGGTCCTTCGCCGAAAGCTACGCCGCCCGGCCCGAGGGAGGCGGGGTGCTTCTGGACCTCTGCCACGAGATCGACATGGCGCATTGTCTGTTCGGCGGAATCCTGTCGGACGTGGAGTGCCTGGGCCACGTCCGCTATCCGGGGGTCGACATGGCGACCCAGGTGGCCCGCGCCGGGCCGGTGCAGGGCACCGTCGCGATGGACTACCTCGCGCCCGTCCCGGTCCGCCGGGTCGAGGTCGCGGGCACGCGCAGCCGAAGGACGCTCGACTTCCACAGCGGGTCCTACCGGGACGGCGACACCGAAGCCCTGTTCGCGCAGGACCGCAACGAGATGTTCCTGGCGATCATGGCCGACTTCCTCGCGCTGGCGCAGGGCCGGACGCCGTCCGAGGTGGAGCATCTGCCCCGGCTCGACCTTGCCCGCGCCTCCTGCGAGGAGATCGCCAAGGCCCATGCCATGCGCCGCTTCACCGGCCACATAGACGGGCCGAAGCCATGATCCTCGGCCATATCGGCGTGCGCGCGGGCTCGAAGGGGGTGCCGGGCAAGAACTTCCGCCCGATCTGCGGCAAGCCGCTGATCGACTGGAGCCTCGACCAGCTTCTGGCGCATCCGGACGTCGACGAGGTCGTGGTGTCGACCGACAGCCCCGAGATCTACGCCCATGCCGTGGCGAAGGGCACGCTGGCGATCGGGCTCAGGCCCGACCACCTTGCCACCGACACTGCCGGCAAGTGGGGCGTCTGGCAGCACGCCCTGGCGGCGTCCGAGGCGCTGACCGGGCCGGTCACGGCCTTCCTCGACCTCGACGCGACCTCGCCCCTGCGCGAGGCGCGCAGGACATCACCTGCGCGCTGGCGCTGTTCGCCGCCGAGCGGCCCGACATGGTCATGTCCTGCTGCGAGGCGCGGAAGAACCCCTACTTCAACCTGGTCGAGCCTGACGCCACCGGCGCGCTCCATGTCTCCAAGCCCCTGCCGGGCGGGGTGGTGGCGCGCCAGCAGGCGCCCACCGTTTACGAACACGCCGCCTCGACCTACGTCGTTGCGCCGGACTATGTTCGAGGGCCGGGTGATCCCCTACCTGATGCCGCCCGAGCGCTGCATCGACATCGACACCGAATTCGACTTCCGCATGGTCGAATGGCTTCTGAAGGAACGTGCGCATGCCCCGTGACCTGCCCGGCCAGCTTGCCGGCAAGACCGTCTTCATCACCGGGTCGGGCGGCGTGCTGGGGGGCACCTACGTCCGCCGGATGCTGGCCGCCGGGGCGCGGGTGATCGCGTCCGACCTGCCGGGCGCGCGGGCGGAAAAGCTGAAGGCCGACCATGGCGGCAACCCGGCCTTCGCGTTCCTCGAGCTCGACGTGTCCGACGAGGACCAGGTGACAGGCATCTTCGCGCGGATACTGGACATGGGGCTTCAGCCCAACGTCGTCCTCAACAACGCCGCGATCACGGGCGAGCTGCTGATGGGCGCGGGCAAGCCGTTTCCCGACTTCGCCAACACCTCGGTCAGCGACTGGGAAAGGACGCTGCGCACCAACCTGACCGGCGCCTTCATGGTCGCCCGCCAGATGGACCGCGACATCGTGGGCAAGTGGCCGGTCAAGCTGATCAACGTGGCCAGCATGTACGCGCTGAACGCACCGCACCACGAGATCTACGAGGGAATGCCCTTCCGGTCGTTCAGCGCCTATACCGCGACGAAGGCGGGCATCCACGGGCTGACGCTGTGGCTGGCCGCCTACTGGGCCAGGCGGCAGGCCACGGTCAACACCATCGCCCCGGGCGCGGTGTTCAACGGTCATTCCGAGGAATTCCAGCGCCGCGTCGGCGGGCTCGTCATGCAGGGCCGCATGGCCCAGCCCGACGAGATCGCGGATGCGATGCTGTTCCTGTGTTCCGACCAGTCGGACTACATCACCGGCCAGATCCACCACGTCGACGGCGGCTTCAACGGCTGGTGAGGGCCCGGACTACTGCGCGCAGCGCTGCGCGGCGTCGTCCACCGAGGCGGTGAAGCCCAGAAGCGAGAACGTGTCCCGGGTGAGGGTGCCCCGGCTCGACCGCGCGCTGACCACCGCCTGCGAGCCCTGCTTCATCGCCGCGACGATCTGCGCGTCCTGCTCGGGCGAGGCGGGGTAGGCCCATTCACCGTCGACCGGCAGTTCGAACACGGTGCCGCCGATGTCGAGCGACACGGTCGAATCCGGCGCGAAGGGATAGCCCCCGGTGAAGGCGACTTCGCCCCGGACGTTGGCGCCGGGCCGCCAGGTGACGAACATCAGGATGTCGCCCCGCCGCACGGCCACCACGCGGCCGTCACGGGTGTTCACCGTCTCTTTCGGCTGCGAGACCGCCCAGCACTCCTTGGGGTCGCCCTCGACGAACACACTCCAGTCGGTGTTGGCGCCCACCCGATTGGTGCTTTCGTCCTGCGCCTGCGCTGCCGTCCCCAGGAGGACCGCACAGGCGGCGATGCGGATGATTCCTGTCGTCATGTTCTCCCCGGCCTCCAACTGCCTCTGTCGCCCTCGCCAGTCCCGCAGGTCGTTTAGCCGACCTTTTCCCACTGGCGGAAGGCCCTTCGAAACGCTAGGGCGACCCTATCGCCAATTTCCGGGCGATTCAAAGCCCTCGCGGCGGATTGCTGCTGACTGGCAGCGGGAGGAGAAGATGGGCGCCCCGCAACCTGTGGCCGAGCTTTGGCGTGGCGGACGCCTCGAATCCCAGCATCTTGGGCACGCGGTCGTGGTCGACGGCACCGGCGCGCTGGTGGAAGGCTGGGGCGACCCGTCGACGGTCATTTTTCCGCGATCAAGCTGCAAGATGATCCAGGCTCTGCCGCTGATCGAATCGGGCGCCGCCGCCGCGGCGGGGCTAAGCGATTCCCAGCTTGCGCTGGCCTGCGCGTCGCACAGCGGCGCGGCGATCCATACGCGTGCGGTGGAGGCGTGGCTGGCGACCATTGGCCTCGGTGAGGCCGACCTGCGCTGTGGGGCGCACTGGCCGGGCGACCTGCCCGCCCGCGACGCCCTGATCCGGGACGGCGGACAGCCCTGCCAGATCCACAACAACTGCTCGGGCAAGCATACGGGGTTCCTGACGCTCGCCCGCCACCTTGGCGCCGGACCCGAATACGTCGAGATCGACCATCCCGTTCAGCGCGCCGTCAGGGCGGCGTTCGAGGAGACCACCGGCGAGACCTCGCCCGGCTACGGCATCGACGGCTGCTCGGCCCCGAACTTCGCCTGCACGCTGGCGGGGCTCGGCAGGGCGATGGCGCGTTTCGCCGCGGCGACCGAGGCTGATACTCGGGGCCGGGCCATGGTGCGTCTGCGGCAGGCGATGGCATCACACCCCGAGATGGTGGCGGGCGAAGGACGGGCCTGCACCGACCTGATGCGCGCAATGGAGGGAGTCGCGGTCAAGACCGGGGCCGAGGCGGTCTATGTCGCGATCCTGCCGGCAGAGCGGCTGGGCATCGCGCTGAAGATCGCCGACGGCGGCACCCGGGGCGCGGAACTGGCCATCGCCGAGCTTCTGGTGCGGGCGGGCGTGCTTGACCCCGACCATCCAGCTGCGCGCCGGCTGCGCAACGCCGTGCAGGTGAACTGGCGCGGGATCGAGGTCGGCGTCCTGAAGGCGGCGGCGGGCTTTCCCGGGCCACAGCTGCCCGGCAAGGCTTGACGGCGGTCCCGCGCGGGGGTATCTGCCAGCCCGACTTCCGGGCGCTGCGCCACGCGGCGCCTGTTCTCGTTATACTCGACCGATACCCGAATCGACCGAACCGAAGGAATGAAGCGATGTCGCGCGTCTGCGAACTGACCGGCAAGGGCCCGATGACCGGCAACAACGTCAGCCATGCCAACAACAAGAGCCGCCGCCGCTTCCTGCCGAACCTGAACGAGGTGACGCTGATCTCGGACGTGCTGGGCCAGTCGTTCCGCCTGCGCGTTTCGGCCGCGGGCCTGCGCACGGTCGATCACCGAGGCGGGCTCGACGCCTACCTCGCCAAGGCGAAGGACGAGGAGCTTTCGCCGAAGGCGCTGAAGATCAAGCGCGACATCGAGAAGGCCGGGAAGGCCGCCTGACGCTTCGGGCCAGTCACGGCCTTGCGAAAGCCCCGCCCACGGCGGGGCTTTGTCGTTCGTGGCGCCGGGGTGCGGCTCCTGCGCCGACCTGCCGCCTTCCCTCTGCACCCCGGCTGGCCCTATAACGCCGCCATGCTGAGACCTCGTGCCCTTGCAGGCCTTCTCGCGGCGGCGCTCGTCGTCGTCGCGACGGTTTCCGCCGGCGCCGCCCGCGGTCAGGCGATGGCGGCGGGCGAGGTGGTGATCTGCTCGGGCGGGCAGGTGGTGACGCTGAGGGTCGACTCCGAGGGCAACCCGGTGGGCCCAGGGCACGTCTGCCCCGACTGCGTGCTGTCGCTTCTGGCCGCGCCGCTGTCCGGGGCGCCTGGCGCACAAAGTGCCGCCGACTGGCGGCTTCAGCCCTTCGATCCGGCCCCTGTCGGGCTGGCCGCTCTGGCCGCGCCTCCGCCCGCCAATGCCCGTGCCCCTCCGCCTGTCACGTGACCGACCGCGGAAAACGGATTCACAGACAGCAAGGACACAGAACCATGACCAGACACTTCCTCGCCGCCGCCTTCGCGGCTGCCTTCGCCTTCCCCGCGCTTGCAGACGGCATCGCGATCACCGACGCCTATGCCCGCAGTGCGAGCCCGCGTGCCATGACCGGCGCGGCCTTCATGACGATCCAGAACAGCGGCGCCGAAGACGACCGCCTGATCGAGGCACGCTCGCCCGCGGCCGAGCGGGTGGAGCTTCATACCCATCTGATCGATGCAAGCGGCGTTGCGCGCATGGTCGAGGTGAAGGACGGCTTCCCGATCCCGGCCGGTGCGACCCACATGCTGGAGCGTGGCGGCGACCACGTGATGTTCCTTGGCCTGACCGCGCCCTTCGAAAAGGGCGCCACCGTACCGGTGACGCTGATCTTCGAGAACGCCGGCGAGATCGAGATCGAGGTTCCCGTCGACCTGTCGCGCGGGCCCGGTCAGGGCGCGATGGGGGGTGACGGACATGGCCATGGCCACGGGCACGGCCAGATGAGCAGCGGCGGCTGAGGCGCCGTGCGGCCGGACGCGGCATGACTGTCGCGTCCGGTCGGAGGGCTCGGCCGGACCGTGCCTAGAACCACTGGCCGGGCTCGATCAGGCCGAGGTCCAGAAGCTGCTGCGAGGTCCAGTTGAAGGGCACCGAGTTGTGCCAGCGGAAGGTGCGGATCGCGGCCCGGCTGCCGGGGTTCGCGCGCAGCGCCTTGGCGGTGCGGAACGAGCAGATCGCCGCCGTCAGGTTGTTGTGCCAGGGACAGGCGTAGGTATTCATCTCTTCGTCCGACAGGGTGTGGTCGATCCTGAGCCTCAGCCCCGGCCGGGCGCGGAAAAGGCCGATCCGGTCGATGCGCCGCCGCCCGGGGGGAATGTGTTCCTCGAACCGCCAGCGCAGCCCGCCGAAGAAGTCGAGCTGCCTCTCGCGCGGGTGGCGGTCGGGCGGCGGGCCGCGGCGGGCCAACGCATAATAGCCCGACCGGTCCAGGCAGGCCTCCTCGCGCGAGACCGCGCCCGGGTGACGGTCGAGATCGCCCGCATAAAGGTCGATCACGTAGGTCAGCATCGCCGATCGCCGTTCCTCGGCATGGAAGTCGAGCATCGCGGCGACCGGCCGCGTCTCGCAGAACGGGAAGAACAGGTATTCGGCATTGTAGCAGTAATAGAGCCAGGTGCCGGGCGCCGCGGTCGCGATGGCGGCGTTCACCGCGGTATCCGTCCCGCCTTCGGCGAGCACCTCGTGGCGGACGCGGTGCACGTCCCCAGGCACCTCGACCGCGGAGCCGGCGAACACGACGATCTCGCGGAACCCGAAGGCGCGGTGGTGGGCGAGGGTGCTGTCCAGCTCGACCTCGTCTTCGGCGAGGATCAGCGCGACCGGGCCGCGCGCGAGCAGCGCCTGCCCCCGGTTGCGGAAATCCTCGAGCCCGCTGAAGTCCATGCGCTTCCCCCTCGGGAAGCGAGCCTTGGGCCATTCGGCGCGGCATTGCAAGCGTTGCGGGGCGGGGGGCTTTGCGTGTAGAGCGGCGGCCGGAGGTGCCGGCGATGGCGGACCGCAAGCTCTTTATCAAGACCTACGGCTGTCAGATGAACGTCTACGACAGCGAGCGCATGGCTGAAGCCCTTGCGCCCGAGGGCTATGCGCTGACCGACCGGCAGGACGAGGCCGATCTGATCCTGCTGAACACCTGCCACATCCGCGAGAAGGCGGCCGAGAAGGTCTATTCCGACATCGGGCGCCTGCGGCCGCTGAAGGCGGACCGTCCCGGCCTGAAGATCGGCGTGACCGGCTGCGTCGCGCAGGCCGAGGGCGAGGAGATCCTGCGCCGGGCGCCCGCGGTCGACCTGGTCGTCGGCCCGCAGAGCTACCACCGCCTGCCCGACCTGCTGAAGCGCGGCGGTCGGCCGGTCGACACCGATTTTCCGGCCGAGGACAAGTTCGACCACCTGCCCCGCAGCCGGGCGAAGGCGGCCCCGACCGCCTTCCTGACGGTGCAGGAAGGCTGCGACAAGTTCTGCGCCTTCTGCGTCGTGCCCTATACCCGCGGCGCCGAGGTCAGCCGGGACCCCGCGCGCATCCTGCGCGAGGCCGAGGACCTGGTGGCGCGCGGCGCGCGCGAGATCACGCTCCTGGGCCAGAACGTCAACGCCTATCTTGCCGACGGCTGGTCGCTGGCGCG
>JALORM010000131.1 GCA_025458985.1 Paracoccaceae bacterium
GTGCGGCCGCCGGGGGTGTAGGTGATCCGTTCGGCCAGAACCTTCTCGATCACCGCCTCCGGAAGGCCCCGAAGCAGCGCGACCCGCTCGCGCAGGGCGCCCTCGAAATCCAGCTCGCCATTCATCGCCCGCGCCGTGATTGCCGCGACCCGAGGCCCGACCCCGGCCTCGGCGGCCAGTTCGTCGATGCATTCCTGGCTGATCATGGTCGAATCCATGTCCGCGACCAGCAGCCGCTTGCGCCGCCCTTCGGCAGGCTGCACCGCCAGATCGACGCCAATGGCCTGAAGACTTTCCCAGACCTCCCAGCGGTTTTCAGGCATGCGATCAAGCGGGAATTCTGCCGCCACATCCGGCGCCAGCCAGACCGCCGTGCCGCCGCCCCAGGCGTTGCGCAGCGCCTCGACGGTCGCGCCGTCGAGCCGGGGAGTGGCGGGATCGGTCAAAAGCGTGGCGACGAACATGGGCGCTCCGGCGAGGCGTCGGTTTCGATAGATGGAACGTCGCCCTAGCGCGATTTTCCCGCTTGCGCCAGCCGATGCGCGGACGTATGTGCGGCGGTGGGACACCCCTCCCCAACGAGGGGCGCATATCTGGAAGGATAGCACCATGACGACCCCCACTCCGGCCGCGCGGCCGGCAAATCCGCGCTTCTCCTCCGGCCCCTGTGCCAAACTCCCCGGATACTCGCTCGACCTGCTTGCCGATGCTCCGCTCGGCCGGTCGCACCGTGCCGCCGTCGGCAAGGCGAAGCTCAAGCGCGCGATCGACCTGACGCGCGAGGTTCTGGGCGTGCCGGCCGACTACCGCATCGGCATCGTCCCGGCTTCGGACACCGGCGCGGTCGAGATGGCGATGTGGTCGCTGCTGGGCGCAAGGCCCGTCGAGATGCTGGCCTGGGAAAGCTTCGGCGAAGGCTGGGTGACGGATGCGGTCAAGCAGCTGAAGCTCGATGCCATCGTCCGCAAGGCGCCCTACGGGCAGATCGTCGACTTCGCCGAGGTCGATTTCGACCGCGACGTGGTGTTCACCTGGAACGGCACGACCTCGGGCGTCCGGGTCCCGAATGGCGATGCGATTCCCGCCGGCCGCCAGGGCCTGACCATCTGCGACGCGACCAGCGCGGCCTTCGCGATGGACCTGCCGTGGGACAAGCTCGACGTGGTGACGTTCAGCTGGCAGAAGGTTCTGGGCGGCGAGGCGGCGCACGGGATGCTGATCCTCTCCCCCCGCGCCGTCGCGCGCCTGGAAAGCTACTCTCCCCCCTGGCCGATGCCGAAGATCTTCCGCATGACCAAGGGCGGCAAGCTGATCGAAGGCATCTTCGAGGGCGAGACGATCAACACCCCCTCGATGCTGGCGGTCGAGGACTACCTCGTGGCGCTCGACTGGGCAAAGTCCGTGGGCGGGCTGAAGGGCCTGATCGCGCGGGCCGAGGCAAACGCCGCCGCCGTGGCACGGTTCGTCGCCACCCGCGACTGGATCGCCAACCTCGCCCAGGACCCGGCGACCGCCTCCACCACCAGCGTCTGCCTGAAGTTCACCGACCCCGCCATCCGCGACGGCGCCGCCTTCGCCAAGGCCGTGGCGAAGCGGCTCGAGAAGGAGGGCGTGGCGCTCGACGCCGGCCACTATCGCGACGCGCCGCCCGGCCTGCGTCTCTGGTGCGGCTCGACGGTCGAGACGTCGGACGTCGAGGCGCTGATGCCCTGGATCGAATGGGCCTACCTGGCCGAGATCGAGGCCCAGAAGGCCGCCGCCTGAGGCCCTTGGCGGGCCGACAGGCCCGCATGCTTTCCATTCGCGGGCCGAGGTCCGCGCCTTTCCGAACCCATTCAACGGAGCCCCATCATGGCCCCCCGCGTACTCGTCTCCGACGCCCTGTCCGAAACCGCTGTCCAGATCTTCCGCGACCGCGGGGTCGAGGTCGACTACCTGCCCGACCTCGGCAAGGACAAGGAAAAGCTTCTGGAAGTCATCGGCCGCTATGACGGCCTTGCCATCCGCTCGGCGACCAAGGTGACCGAGAAGGTCATCGCCGCCGCCGCCAACCTGAAGGTGATCGGCCGCGCCGGGATCGGGGTCGACAACGTCGACATCCCCGCCGCGTCGAAGAAGGGCATCATCGTGATGAACACGCCCTTCGGCAATTCGATCACCACCGCCGAGCACGCCATCGCGATGATGTTCGCGGTTGCCCGGCAGATCCCCGAGGCCAGCGCTTCGACGCATTGCGGCAAGTGGGAGAAGAACCGCTTCATGGGGGTCGAGCTCTTCAACAAGACGCTCGGCGTGATCGGAGCGGGCAACATCGGCGGGATCGTCTGCGACCGGGCGCTGGCACTGCAGATGAAGGTTCTGGCCTATGATCCCTTCCTGTCCGAGGAACGCGCCACCCAGATGGGGGTGCACAAGGTCGAGCTGGACGAGCTGCTGAGCCGCGCTGACTTCATCACCCTGCACACGCCGCTGACCGACAAGACGCGCAACATCCTGTCGGCCGAGAATCTCGCCAGGACGAAGAAGGGCGTCCGCATCGTCAACTGCGCCCGCGGCGGCCTGATCGACGAGGCGGCGCTGGCCGAGATGCTGAAGTCCGGCCACGTGGCGGGTGCGGCGCTTGACGTCTTCGCGGTCGAGCCCGCGACCGAAAGCCCGCTCTTCGGGCTGCCGAACGTGGTCGTGACCCCGCACCTCGGCGCCTCGACGACCGAGGCGCAGGAGAACGTGGCGCTGCAGGTGGCCGAACAGATGTCGGACTATCTGCTGACCGGGGCGGTGCAGAACGCGCTCAACATGCCGTCGGTCACGGCCGAGGAAGCCGCCGTGATGGGGCCCTGGCTGAAGCTTGCCGACCACCTCGGCGCCTTCGTCGGCCAGATGACCGACGAGCCGATCACCGCGATCAACATCCTCTACGACGGCCGCGTGGCCGAGATGAACCTGGCGGCGCTGAACTGCGCGGTGCTGGCGGGCGTGATGAAGGCGGTCAATCCGGATGTGAACATGGTCTCGGCCCCGCTGGTGGCGAAGGAACAGGGGATCCAGGTCTCGACCACCAGGCAGGAGAAGACCGGGGTCTTCGACGCCTACATCAAGCTGACCGTGGTGACCGAACGGCGCGAACGGTCTATTGCGGGTACGGTCTTCTCGGACGGCAAGCCGCGCTTCATCCAGATCAAGGGCATCACCATCGATGCCGAGGTGGGCGAACACATGCTCTACACCACCAACGAGGACGTGCCGGGCATCATCGGCACGCTGGGCCGAACGATGGGCGAAAACGGGGTCAACATCGCCAACTTCACGCTGGGCCGGTCGGCCCGCGGCAAGGACGCGATCGCGATCCTTTACGTCGACGATCCGATCCCCCAGCCCGTCATCGACCAGCTGATGGGGACCGGCCTCTTCCAGCAGGTGAAGCCCCTGCGTTTCAGCGTGGGATGAGCCGGGCCTACGCCATAGGTGACGTGCACGGTCAGCTGGGCAAGCTCAGGCAGGCCCATGCGCTGATCGACGAGGACCGGCGGCGGGCGGGCGACGACCGCGCGCCGGTCATCCATCTGGGCGACCTGGTCGACCGGGGTCCCGACAGCCGGGGCGTGATCCAGTTCCTGGTCGACGGGCTGGCGGCTGGGGCGCCCTGGCTCGTGCTCAAGGGCAACCACGACCGGCTGTTCGCCCGCTACCTCGCCGATCCGCTCTGGGCCGACAACCACCTGCGCGACGGCTACGACTGGCTGCATCCGGCGCTGGGCGGGCGGCAGACGCTGGCCTCGTACGGCGTGGCTTCGGCCGAGACGGGAGACCCCGCCGAAGCGCATGCCGAGACGCTGGCGCGCGTCCCGGCCGCGCACGTGGCGTTCCTGAAGGCGCTGCCGCTGTGGCACCGTGTGGGCCAGGCGCTGTTCGTCCACGCCGGGATCCGGCCGGGCATCGCGATCAAGGCCCAGGCGGAAGACGACCTTGTCTGGATCCGCGCGCCGTTCCTCGATCACACGGGCGATCACGGGGTGCTGGTCGTGCATGGGCATACGACCGTCGAGGCGGCCACCCACTATGGCAACCGGCTGAACCTCGATTCCGGGGCAGGCTACGGCGGACCGGTCTCGGCCGCGGTGATCGAGGGCCGGTCGGCCTGGCTCCTGACCGAGACCGGGCGGCTGCCGATCGACCCGGTTTGCGCCTGAGCGCTGGCTGCCGCGGGGCGAGCCGCGGCGCAGCCTTCCGGTCACTGAAGGCGGGATGTCCGGCTATCCGCGATGGCCTGCGGCACCCAGGGCCGGGACGGCATCAGAGTTGGTGCCGCAGCCCGGGTCGCCGAGACCCACAGATTCGGATTGGCTGCCGGTCAGCCCCGGCCGCCGAGGGTGTGGCCGGCCCCCCGCGCGCCATCCCGCATCCCCGACGTTCAGATCAGGCCAGCCGCGGCGGCCGCCCAGTACGATGCGCGCCCCGCGCGGGTCTGCCGGTAAAGGCCAAGCCGTGCCAGCGTTTCGATCCGCCGGCGGAAGGGTGCGCGCTTGGCCTCGGCGAAGGCGGAGAGGATCGCCCGGTTCTCGGGCGTCAGCCGGTGGGCCGAGGCGCTCAGCGCGGCGATGTTGGTCTCGTTCCAGCGCCGCAGCAGGCCCCCTGCGACCAGCCGCGCCCGCCTGACCCGCGCCGCAAGCGAGGCATTGGCGCCGATCAGGTTCGCGCCGTGCTGGCGGTAGAGCACCATCGGCTCGCGGTCGTAGAGGACAAGCCCTCCGGCGCCGGTAACAAGCTGATAGAGCCACCAGTCGTGCATCACGACCTCGCCCGCCTCGGCCGCCGCGGCCCGCGCGAGCCTGAATGCGGCGCGGTTAAGGACCATCGTGTTGCCGCCCGCGATGTTCTGCACCAGAGCGTTGCGGAACGAGGGCGCGCGGCGGAAATCGGGCGAAGCGCCCAGCCGCCGCAGCCGCGAATCGCACAGGACCGTGCGCCCGCAATAGAGCGCGGGCAGGTCCGAGGGCAGCCCGTGCAGCGCTTCGGCCGCGCGGGCAAGCTTGCGCGTAAGCCAGACGTCGTCCTGGTCGGACAGTGCCACAAGCGCGCTGTCGGGGTCTGCCGCCCGCAGAAGGTGCAGGAAGTTCGGCGCCGCGCCGCGCCCGGGGCCATCGATGAGCACGATCCGGCGCGCGGGGTCCTCGGCCGCGAACCGCGCGAGGATTGCCCGCGTCGCGTCGGTCGATCCGTCGTCCGAGGCGACGAGGCGCCAGCGCACCCCTTCCTGCGCGGCATAGCTGGCCAACTGGTCGCCCAGGAACCGCGCGCCGTCGTAGAGGCCAAGGAGGATCGTCACCTCGGCGTCGCCGGTCCGGCGTGCCAGGTGGCTGAGGCGGGGCATGGGACTCTCCTCTTCCGTGGTCGCGTTATCTCGCCACAGCCGCCTTGCGATCCCGTTACCGCCGGCCCGAAGCCGCATTTACCGCCCCCCGCCCCTGCGCTAAGAGGCGCGCGGCAACCGCGAGGACACGATGTCAGGCCACGGCGCAGCAATCCCGATGAATGCCTGGAAAGGCGGGCCGCTTTCCGGCACCGCCGAGGTTCCGGGCGACAAGTCGATCAGCCACCGCGCGCTGATCCTGGGCGCGCTCAGCATCGGCGAGACGCGGGTGACGGGGCTTCTGGAAGGCCAGGACGTGCTCGACACCGCGAAGGCCATGCAGGCCTTCGGCGCCGGGGTCGAGCGCCTGGGCGAAGGGTCCTGGCGCGTCCACGGCGTGGGCGTCGGCGGTTTCGCCGAGCCCGACCGGGTGATCGACTGCGGCAACTCCGGCACCGGCGTCCGCCTGATCATGGGCGCGATGGCGACGACCGCGATCACCGCCGGGTGACCGATCCGCTCGCGCTGTTCGGCACGCAGGCCTGGGGGCGCCGGGGCGGCCGCCTGCCGATGACCGTCGTGGGCGCGGCCGAGCCGGTACCCGTGCGCTACGCCCTGCCGGTCGCCTCGGCGCAGGTGAAATCCGCGGTGCTGCTGGCCGGCCTGAACGCTCCGGGCGAGACCGTGGTGATCGAGCGCGAGCCGACCCGCGACCACTCGGAACGGATGCTTGCCGGGTTCGGCGCTCGAATCCGCTTCGAAGAGACCTTAGAGGGCCGCGCCATCGTCCTGACCGGCCAGCCCGAGCTGCGGGCGCAGAGCGTGGCGGTGCCGCGCGACCCGTCCTCGGCCGCCTTCCCCGTCTGTGCCGCACTTGTCGTCGAAGGGTCGGACATCCTCGTTCCTGGCGTCAGCCAGAACCCCACCCGCAACGGCCTCTACCTGACGCTGGTCGAGATGGGCGCCGCGATCGACTTCCTGAACCCGCGCGAGGAAGGCGGCGAGCCGGTCGCCGACCTGCGCGTG
>JALORM010000132.1 GCA_025458985.1 Paracoccaceae bacterium
GCGCCGCCGGAAGGCCCGGGCTGCCGTCCTTCAGACGGCCCGCGCGAGCATTCCGCCGGCGCGGCGCTCGACCCGGCCGTCGAGCTCTAGGGCAAGCAGTTCCTCGGCGACGGCCTGCGGAGGCAGGCCGAGGTCGCGCAGCAACTGGTCCTCGGCCACCGGCGCAGGGCCGAGAAGCGACAGGATGCGGGTGGCGACAGGCTCGGCCGCTGCATCGGGCGCCGTCGGGGCAGAACCGGCCTTTTGCGCGGGCGGGTCGGCGCCTGCCCCCGCGGTTCCGGGCAGGGCGGCGGAGCCTCTGCCAGCGTCGCCGCGATCCTTGCCGATCTCTTGCGGGCGGGTCACCGGGGAGCCGCCGCGCCCGGATGGGCTGTCCGACACGCTGTCGGCCGCGACCCCGTCAGGGCGAAGCGCAGCATGCAGCCCGCCCCGGGCGCCGAGGGCGGCCAGCACGTCGTCGGCGCCCCGCACCAGCACCGCGCCATCGCGGATGAGAAGGTTGCAGCCCGAGGCGCGCGCGTCGAACGGATGTCCGGGTACGGCCATGACCTCGCGCCCCTGGTCGAGGGCCATGCGCGCGGTGATGAGGCTGCCCGACTTGGCCGCGGCCTCGACCACGACCACGGCGCGCGACAGCCCCGCGACGATTCGGTTGCGCCGCGGGAAGTGGCGTGCCTGGGGCTCGAGCCCCATCGGCTGTTCCGAAAGGATCAGCCCTTCGCCGGCAAGTCGGCGGGCGAGGTCGGCGTTCTCGGCCGGGTAGGTGACATCGACGCCCCCTGCGACGACCGCGATGGTGCCCGACCCAAGCGCCGCCTCGTGCGCGGCGGCGTCGACGCCGCGGGCCAGGCCCGAGACGACCGCGAACCCGGCCCCGCCCAGCCCGCGGGCCAGCGACCGTGTCATGCGCAGTCCGAGCGAGGACGCGTTGCGCGCCCCGACGAGGGCGATGGCCGGACGGCCGAGAAGCGCAAGGTCGCCCACGGCCCACATCACCGGAGGGGCGTCGGGCAGATCGGTCAGCGCGAGGGGATAGGCAGGGTCGCCCGCACAGACCAGGCGGGCCCCGGCGCGCCGGGCGGCGGCGAATTCGGCTTCGGCAGCGGCGGGCGGACAGGGGCTGTAGTCCTTCACCCCGGAAGCGCGCGCGATGGCCGGCAGCGCGTCGAGCGCGGCGGCGACCGACCCGTGCTCGGCCGTCAGGCGGTAGAAGGTGGCGGGACCTACGCGGGGGGATCGGACCAGACGGAGCCAGCGGAGAGCATCTTCTTCCGTGGTGGGTGGTGCGAGGGGGGGTGGGGAAGAAAACATTCCTTGAACCCGCCGCTCCGTCTGATCACGAGGCAAGCTCTAGCACCCGTATCCTTAACACGACGTAAACGACGATTCCGGGCGAGAGGTCATCGGGCCAGGCCCGTGGCGGGCGGCTGCGTCTTTCCCGTAACGCATTGTAAAAAAGAGAATATTTTCTCCACATCGGCCTCATTGGTTCCAGAGGGCAGGGTAGCTGTACGATTCGCCTCGGCCGTGGTCAGGCCTGTCAGGGCGATTTTCGGCGTTGCCCGAGGCTCAGGTAGACAATCCAGAAGACGCTGGCGGGAATCAGCATCGCCGCGGCGGCGGGCAAACCCTCGCCCGACATCAGCGCTCCGCCCGCGACGATGACCGTCCAGACCGCCAGGTGCGCAGCCCAGGGCCGTCCCGTCAGGCTGCGGACCGCCGGCCAGAGGGTCGCGCCGAACAGCGCGCCGAACCACAGGGTGTCGCGGGTCCGCGCAAGCCGGCGCAAGGTGGACGAGACAGGCTCCGGCGTGAAGGTCGGTACGGCGGGATCGCCGGGCGGGCGCAGCCAGGCGCGGGCGAGGTCCGCCAGCGGATCGGCAAGCAGCGGCACGAGGCCCAGCGCGACCAGCCAGGCCAGCGCCGCCGGACCCGGGCGCGTCACGCGGCCGAGCCGCCAACCGTCAGCCCGCCGATCATCAGCGTCGGCTGGCCCACGCCCACGGGCACCCATTGGCCCGACTTTCCGCAGGTGCCGATGCCTGGATCGAGCTTCATGTCGTTGCCGACTGCGCGCACGTTCACAAGCGCGGTGGGGCCATCGCCGATGAGCGTCGCGCCCTTCACGGCCGCGCCGACCTTGCCGTTCTTCACCCGGTACGCCTCGGTGCAGGAAAAGACGAACTTGCCGTTCGTGATGTCGACCTGCCCGCCGCCGAACCCGACGGCATAGATCCCGTCCTTCAAGCCCGCGACCAGGTCGGTCGGCGCGCCGTCGCCCGACAGCATGATCGTGTTCGTCATCCGCGGCATGGGGATGTGGGCGTAGCTTTGCCGCCGGCCGTTGCCGGTGGGGGCCACGCCCATCAGCCGGGCGTTCTGCCGGTCCTGCAGGAAGCCGGTCAGGATGCCGTCCTCGATCAGAACCGTGCGTCCCGAGGGGGTGCCCTCGTCGTCGACGGTGATCGAACCGCGGCGCCCCTCGATGGTGCCGTCGTCGACAACCGTCACTCCGGGCGCGGCGACCCGCTTGCCCATTAGCCCGGCGAAGGCCGAGGTCTTCTTGCGGTTGAAGTCGCCCTCCAGCCCGTGGCCCACTGCCTCATGCAGCAGGATGCCGGGCCAGCCGGGGCCGAGGACGACGTCCATCACGCCGGCCGGAGCGGCCTCGGCGCCGAGGTTCACCAGCGCGATCCTCAGCGCCTCGCGCGCCATCTCCTGCCAGCGCGATGGATCGAGCAGCAGCTCAATCCCGTGGCGCCCGCCGCCGCCCGTGCCGCCCTGCTCGCGCCGGCCGCCCTCTTCGACGATGACCGAGACGTTGAGCCGCGCCATCGGGCGGATATCGGCCACCCGAAGTCCCTCGGGGCGGAGGATCTCGATTTCCTGGTGCGTGGCCGAGATGGTGGCCGAAACCTGCACCACCCGCGGGTCCAGCGCGCGGGCGAAGGCGTCGATTTCGCGCAAGGTGTCGATCTTGGCGGCGAAGGGCGCGCCGGCAATGGGATTGGCATCGCCGTAGAGGCGCCGGTTGGTGGCCGCCGGCGGCAGCGCCAGCCGGCCCCCGCCGTCGCCCACGGCCAGCCGCGCCGTCTCGGCCGCCCGGCGCAGCGCGCTTTCGGAAAGCTCCGTCGAATGCGCATAGCCCGCCGCCTCGCCGCGCACGGCCCTCAGCCCGAAGCCCTCGGCTGCGTCGTAGCTGGCCGTCTTCACCCGGCCGTCGTCCAGGACCAGCGTCTCGGACGCGGTGCGCTCCAGGAACAGCTCTCCGTCGTCGGCGCCCTCGGTCGCGGCGCGCAGCACGGCAAGGGCTGCGGTCTCGTCGAGGTGAGTTTCGAACGGGCGGAATCTGTCGCTCGACATCGGCGGTCTCCCCGGAGCTTCGATTGGGACGCGAAAGCGGCCGTTTGACGCAACGGTTTCGCTTGTCCTGCAGCGCGCAATATGGTTTTGACCAAGCCGGGATACAACGAGAAACCGCCCCGGGAACGCCGGCCGTCCTTGCCGCCGCTGCAGCGGCCGGCCCTGGCCCGAGGGAGGATCGACAAAAGGGAACATCGATGCGCCTCTTCACCAGGATCTGCTCGGTCTCTGCTGCCCTTTCCGCTGCGCTTGCGGCCGGAGTTGCCGGGGCGCAGACGCTGCCCGAGAACCTGCCCGTCATCGGCGCCCCGGTCGAGCGGGGCATCGGCTTCCAGCCGGCGGCGACCGAACTGGCCCGCGACCTGCAGTGGCTGGATGGCTTCATCCTGGTGATCATCACCGCGATCTGCATCTTCGTGATGGCGCTGCTGGCGATCCTGATCGTGCGCTACAACCGCAAGGCCAACCCGGTCCCGGCGCGCTTCACCCACAACCAGCCGCTGGAATTCGCCTGGACGGCGATCCCGATCGCGATCCTGTTCCTGATCGGAGGGTTCTCGCTGCCGGCGCTGTTCAAGCAGCAGATCATGCCCGAGGCCGATGTGGTCATCAAGGCGACCGGCCACCAGTGGTACTGGAGCTACGAGTACCCCGACGAGGGAATGGTCTTCGACGCCTTCATGCTGCAGCCGGAAGAGCTCGAAGGCGCTGGCTACGCGCCGGAGCTGTTCCTGCTGGCGACCGACACGGCCGTCGTGGTCCCGACCGGCCAGAAGGTGCTGGTGCAGGTGACCGCCGCCGACGTCATCCATTCCTGGACCGTCCCCGCCTTCGGCGTGAAGCAGGACGGCGTTCCGGGCCGTCTGGCCGAACTGTGGTTCGAGGTCGAGGAAGGGATGGAGGGGATCTACTTCGGCCAGTGTTCCGAACTCTGCGGCAAGGACCATGCCTACATGCCGATCACCGTCAAGGCGGTGTCGCAGGCCGATTACGCGACCTGGCTGGAAGGCGCCCGCGAGGCCTATGCGATGGATCGCCCGGCCGCGCCCGCCGCGATCCGCCTGGCATCGAACGACTGATCTCCGGGGGCGGCCCCGCGGCCCCCGACCGGGAGGACCCATGACCGACGCAACCGCCTTCGAACGCACCGGCGAGCTGACGGGCGAAGCCCGCTTCGGCGACTACGTGCAGCTTCTGAAGCCGCGGGTCATGTCGCTGGTCGTGTTCACCGCGCTGGTCGGCCTGCTTGTCGCCCCGGGTCCGGTGCATCCGTTCCTCGGCTTTGCGGCGATCCTGTTCATCGCGCTGGGCGCCGGGGCGTCCGGCGCGCTCAACATGTGGTACGACGCCGACATCGACAGGGTGATGCGCCGTACCGCAAGGCGCCCGGTTCCGGCGGGGCTGGTCGAGCCCGGCGAGGCGCTCGCACTCGGCATCGCGCTGTCAGGCATCGCGGTGGTGATGCTGGGCCTCGCCGCGAACTGGGTCGCGGCAGCATGGCTGGCCTTCACGATCTTCTTCTATGCCGTCGTCTACACCATCTGGCTGAAGCGCCTGACGCCGCAGAACATCGTGATCGGCGGCGCGGCCGGGGCCTTTCCGCCCGTGATCGGCTGGGCCGCGGCCACGGGAGGCACAAGCCTCGAGGCCTGGCTGATGTTCGCGCTGATCTTCCTCTGGACGCCGCCGCACTTCTGGGCGCTCGCGCTCTTCATGAAGGAAGACTACCACCGCGCCGGCGTGCCGATGCTGACCGTGACCCATGGCCGGCGCGCGACTCGCGCGCACATCCTGGCCTATACCGTGGTTCTTGCGGTCTTCGCATTGGGTGCGGGGTTCACCGGTCTCGGCGGACCGGCCTACTGGACCGCGGCCGTTCTGCTGAACGCCTGGTTCCTGCTCGGGGCCGCCCGCATCTGGCGCCGTGACGAGGCGGCTGCCGAGGCCGACGGCTATGCTGTCGAGAAACGGTTCTTCCGTTTCTCGCTTCTCTACCTGTTCCTGCATTTCGGGGCGCTCCTGGCGGATGCGGCCCTCGGCGGCGCGGGGTTGGTCTGATGGCGTTCCAGAAGCCGCACGAACTGCACCAGCGCCGCTTCGGGCGCAACCTCGGCGTGCTGCTGACGCTGATCGCCTTCGCCGCGCTGGTCTTCGGCATCACCGTCGTCAAGATTGCCAACGGATCGCTGATGGAGGCCTATGACCACCAGCCCCGTGCCAGCCAGCTACCGATCACGGAGACGCGCCCATGATTGCCTGGTACCGCCGCCTCACCGACAAGCGCAAGACCCTGGTCCAGACCGTCTCGGTCGTGGCCTTCATGGGCTCGCTCGGCTTTGCCTCGGTGCCGCTCTACGACTGGTTCTGCCGTGTCACCGGCTATGGCGGGACGACTGCCGTCTCGGACGGCCGGGGCGTCGAGGTGCTGGACCAGACGATCACCGT
>JALORM010000511.1 GCA_025458985.1 Paracoccaceae bacterium
GGACGGCCTGCCAGGCCATCAGCGCGAAGATCGCGGTCAGCGCGATCATCGAGAGGGTGCCGTAGACCTGCGGCGGCGCAGGGAACGGCCCCAGGGTCTTGAGGCTGGGCACGACGTCGACGTTCACCGGAAGCAGGAGCATCAGCAGGAGCACGGTGCCGAGGGCCTTGCCGAAGCGTTCGAGGAGGATCGGCAGGAAAGCGAAGAGCGTGATGTAGCTGTAGGTCCAGGTCAGCGGCCCGGAGAGCAGGAGCAGGCCCACGGCGAGCGGCCAGCCGAGCCGTTCGCGCTGATCGGCGGACAGCCGGGCCACGATGGCTGCCGCTGCGGCGACCGCCACGAAGGGAGCAAGCCGGACGATCTGCGACCAGGGCGCGTGCAGCTCAAGGGACAGCCAGTAATTGGCCGTTCCCGGTGATCCGGCCCCTTCGACCCACGCAAGCCCGTCGGGATCGAAAAGCTGTGCGACGAGCGGGGGGATCCCGAGGGAATGGGTCGTGACGAGCACGTTGCCGTAGATCGCGCTCAACTGCGCCAGAAGCGCCTCGTGCATCGGCCAGCCGGCAAGTCCGACCGACAGTGCGGCAAGGCCCAGACCCGTCGCTGTGAAGGCCGCGACCGACCGCCAGCGCCCGGTCACGACCCAGAGCAGCACCAGAAGCGCTGGCGACAGCTTGATCGCGGCCGCCAGCGCCAGGGCCGCGCCGGCCTGAAGCTGCGCGCCGCTACGGCTACGTTCGATCGCCAGAAGGATCAGGAAGCTCACCAGGATCTGCGGCTGCATCTGCACCAGCGCGACCGCGCCCACTGTCGAGACGGTGGTGGCAATGGTTGTCGCCAGCACCCAGGCACCGGGCGGAAGCGCGCGCGCGGCGATCCGCCAGCCAAGCAGGCCGCAGCCCACGAGGAGCAGGGCGTTCAGGACCGCTGCAACGGCGGCGAAGGTCTGGAAGCTGGTCAGCGTGGTCAGCGGGGCAGCGAGCACGGCCCAGAGCGGGGGGTAGAGATAGGGATAGAGCGCCCCGGCCTCGCCGCGCGCCGCCTGCAGGTCGCTCCAGGCCTCGGGGGGGTCCTCGGCCACGATCGGGCCGGCGCTGAGCGCGAGCACGAAGGCCACCGAGGCGGCGACGGCGGCGACGAGGCGCGGAGCAGAAACGGGCGGAGTCATTGTGCATTCACCTGATACAAGCGGCCGTATCCAACGCTACTGTGGCGAAAGGAAGGCGCTGCACCGGCGGAACGGGTGTGTCATCCGCGCCGGCCTTGCGCGATGTCGTGGCCCGCAGCCTCTGGGCGTCGCCCACGGATTCAGGCGCGATCCTTCTGCCGAAGGATCGGCATCCGCCTCTGACGCAGCACGGGCGCGGCCTTCCTGGCGAAAGGCCGGGGCCTGGCGCCTGACCTTTCGCCAGAAAGGTCGGCCGGTCCGGCGCGCGGGTCACTCTGCCGCGTGGGGCAGCCCGGTGCGCCTGTCGGCGGGGTAGAGGTAGTCGCGCGTCAGCGGGACCGCCTCCTGCCGCCGGGCAAGCTGAAGCTGGAACACGACCTGTGCGTTCAGCCGGAAGGTCAGTTCCGAGGCGATCAGGTAGTAGCGCCACATCCGGCAGAAGCGCGCGTCATAGAGCGCGCGGGCCTCGTCCTGCCGCGCCACGAAGCGGTCGTGCCAGTGGCGGAGCGTCTCGGCATAGTGGAGGCGCCAGACCTCGATGTCGGCGGTCACGAGGCCGGCCTTCTCGACGGCGCTCATCGCCTCGGAGAGGGAGGGGACGTAGCCGCCGGGGAAGATGTAGCGGTCGATCCAGGGCGAGGTGCTGCCCGGCGGCTGCGAGCGGCCGATGGTGTGGATGAGCGCGACGCCGTCCTCGGCCAGCAGCGCCTGCACCTTGGCGAAGTAGGCGCGGTAGTGCGGCACGCCCACGTGTTCGAACATGCCGACCGACACGATGCGGTCGAAGGGGCCTTCGACGTCGCGGTAGTCCATCAGGTGGAATTCGGCCCTGTCGGAGAGGCCGGCCTTCGCGGCACGCTCGCGCGCGAGCTTGAGCTGTTCCTCGGACAGGGTGACGCCGGTGACTTGCACGCCGTAGTCGCGGGCGAGCGTCAGCGCCATGCCGCCCCAGCCGCAGCCGATGTCGAGCACCCGCATCCCGGGCCTGAGCAGCAGCTTGGCCGCGATGTGGCGCTTCTTGGCGAGCTGGGCTTCCTCGAGGCTCATGTCGGGGCGCGCGAAGTAGGCGCAGGAATACTGCCGGTCGGCATCGAGGAAGAGGTCATAGAGCCGGGCCGAGAGGTCGTAGTGGTGCGCCACGTTGGCCCGCGCGCGGGGCGCGGGGTTCCACTGGCGGGCGATGCGCAGCCAGGTGCGCAAGGACCGCCCAGCGCCAGTTCCGGCGACAGGACCAGCCGCCGCGGCAGCGTCGGATCGGTGAGGGTGATGTCGAAGCGGGGGTCTCCCGTGCCCGCGACGATCTGGCGGCCCGAGGGCAGCCCGAGCGCGAGCGTCCCCCGGTGGATCAGGCGCGGCAGCAGCGCGCCGAGGATGCTTTCCCACATGCTGCGTCACCTCCCTGCCGGCGTCGGCCGGCGCTTTGGCGTTGCCCGGACGCCCGCGCTGGCGGGACGCGCGGGGATGAATGGGCGCAGGGGACAAGTGTCGCGCCGGGGGCATGATTCGTAAAGCGGTGGGGCAGGCGCGGCGGCGTCAAGCAAGGCTTACATGATCTATGTCAATCTGCGCTGACACTCGGGGTGCTAGGCTGACCCTGCCGGCGGGCATGACCGGGGGAGGTTCGACCATGCGCATCGTCTTCGTGCACCCCAACTATCGTTCGGGCGGGGCCGAGATCGCGGGCTCCTGGCCGCCGGCCTGGGTCGCCTATCTGACCGGGTCCCTGAAGGCAGCCGGTTTCGCCGATATCCACTTCATCGACGCGATGACCAACAACCTGACCGAGGACGACATTCGGCGGAAACTGGCCGAGCTTGCCCCCGACGTGGTCGGGCTGACGGCGATCACGCCGTCGATCTACGCCGCCGAACGCTGCCTGCAGATCGCGCAGGAAGTGGTGCCGGGCGCGCTGCGCGTGCTGGGCGGTATCCACGCGACCTTCATGTTCAAGCAGGTCCTGTCCGAGGCGCCCTGGGTCGACGTGATCGTCCGTGGCGAGGGCGAGGAGATCGTGGTGGA
>JALORM010000133.1 GCA_025458985.1 Paracoccaceae bacterium
CCTCGAGGCGCCGATCGCGGGCCAGGTCCTGGCGCGCTGGGGCGCCTGGGCCGAGGTCCGCCGGATCGAGCTCAACGCCCGTCTGGCGCAGGACCGCGCAGAGGTCGAGGCCCGGCGTCAGGAGACGCTCGGATCGTTCGGCCGCACCGAGGCCCTGCGTCTTGCCGGCAAGCGCGTCGCCGACGCCGAACGCCGCGAGGCGCTGCGCCGGGATCGGCAGCGCCGCGGGGCGACCTGAGCGCTGCCAGTCATTCAGCGGACACGGGGGCTGCCAGGCCAGGCGGACACGCAGGAGCAGGCGGGCGGGCGCGGTCCGATCCCGAAGGCGACACCCGCGCTTCAGCGGACCCTGTTGGCCCTTGGCTGGCCGAAGCGCGCTTGGCAACGGGCCTTGCCCGGCGGAACCCTGCGTCCCGAGGGGCGGGTTGAAGCCAGGCAGAGGGCCGTTGCGTCGCGGCGACGGCCCGAAGCGCGCCCCGCCTCATGCCTGGTGGTCTGCCGGGGCGGCGACCCGGCGATCCGGACGCCGAACCCTGCAACAGGGACGCCGGGGCCAGCGCCCACCGACCTCGTGCCGGGGGCTGGCGTATCGGTGGACCGGCCCCGCGCAAGACGCGCGGCCTCGCCTCTGCCCCTGCACCGGGGGCCCGCTGCGTCAGCTGTCCTGCCGCATCATGTCGATGATGAGCACGTCGGCGACGAGGTCGCCCAAGGTTGCGCGGGCGGATTCCAGAAGCCCGGTCCGGAGCGCCCGCAGCGATGTGGCCGACGTGAAGTTTCCGTCGAATCCGCCGGAATTGGCGTGGCCGAAGAGCACGTGGAGGAACCCGTCCCTGAGCTTGGGTTCGTGGGCGAAGACGGTCTCGCGGCTGCCGGGCTTGACCTCGAGGCTGACCGACAGGACGACCAGGGAAGACACCCGGCCGCCGCTGACGACCGGGACGACGAACTGGTTGTTCAGCTTGACGAATTCGGGCTGCGCAGCCGGATCCTCGGAGGCTGGCGCCTCGGCATGGGCGGCTCCCGCCCCGCCCGTCTCTGCGGCCGCGCCGCCCCCGGCTGCCTCGCCTTCGCCTGCGCCCTCGGCCGCGACCGCGGCCTCGGGTTCCGGCGCCGGGCGCAGCACGATACCCGCGCCGACGCCGGCGCCGAGGCCGGCAAGCGCCAGAAGGATCGGAAGCAGCGCCCGCATCGCTCGCGTCCTCAGAACGGCAGGAGGATGTCGGCGACCTGCTGGCCGAGCCTCGGCTGCTGCACGTCGGTGATCTGGCCCCGCCCGCCGTAGGAGATCCGCGCGGCAGCGATCTTGTCGTAGGTGATCTCGTTCTGGCGCGAGACGTCCGCGGGCCGCACGTAGCCCGACACGATCAGCTCGCGCATCTCGAAGTTCACGCGCACCTCCTGGCTGCCCTCGATCCTGAGGACGCCGTTCGGCAGCACCTCGACGACGGTCGCAGCGACACGGAGGGTCAGCTTCTCGCGCCGGCGGACCGCGCCTTGGCCCGAGGACGAGCCGGAGGACGAGAACTCCACCGCCGGATCGGTGGAAGCACCTTCGGGCAGCGCATCGTTGAGGCGCTGCGGGATGCCGAGAAGCTGCGGCACCCCCATGCGCTCGCTGCCTTCGCGCGATCGCTCCGTGCTGTTGGAGATCTCCGCCCGGTCGTCTATCTCGATCACCACCGTCATGATGTCCCCGCGGGTCGCGGCGCGGCGGTCGCCCAGCAACGACTGCCGGCCCGCCGCCCAGAGCGACGCCTCGTCCTGGCGGCCCGGATCGACCGTGGCGGGCAGCGAGGGGCTGAGCATCGCCTGGTATTCGTTGGTCCGTTCGGTGGGGGTGAAGGCGGGCGCGCGGCCAACCTCGTCCAGACGGCCGCAGGCCGCGGCAAGAAGGGTGAGCGACAGCAGGCAGAGACGGGTGCGAAGCAGCATCGGTGAACCTCAGGATCCGGGGAACGAGCCCACCGCCACCCGGCCGTCGGCTTCGACGGTTCCGGTCACGACGGAGCGCGACGACAGGTTGATGACACGCAGGCGGTCGCCCACGGCGCCGCGGCCAAGCGCGCGGCCTTCGGCGGTGATGGTCAGCCCGCCGCGCCGGAACACCAGCGCGACCAGCGCGTTGCGCTCGACCAGGGCGGCGGGGCCGACGTCCGAGGGCCGGATCGGGCGCCCCTGGTAGAGCATGGTCCGGGCCTCGAGGCCCAGCGCCTCGTCGGGGTGCCTGAGCGCCCCGGGCACCTCGTCCTCGCTGACGGCGAGATCCTCGGGCATCAGCACCGACATCGCCCGCACCGTCCGTGCGGCAACCAGCGTCTCGGCCGCGAGCGTGCCGGGGGTGGCAAGGGCGGCGACGGCCAGCGCGGCGGCGGCAAGAAGGGAACGGACGCGCGGCATCAGCGGATCTGCGTGGTGGCGCCGAGCATCTGGTCGGCGGCGGTGATGACCTTGGCGTTCAGCTCGTAGCCGCGCTGCGCCTCGATCAGGTCGGTCAGTTCCTTGACCGCATCGACGGCGCTTTCCTCGAGGTAGCCCTGGCGGACCGTCCCGAGCCCGTCGACCCCGGGCACCGAGACCTGCGCCGGCCCCGAGGCCGCGGTCTCGAGGAAGAGGTTCGACCCGATTGCCTCCAGCCCCTTGACGTTGGTGAAGCCGGCAAGCGTGAACTGGCCCAGCAGCTCGGGCTCGACCCGGTCGTTGAAGTAGGCGTAGACCTCGCCGTCGGCGTTGATCGAGACCGACCGCGCATCGGGCGGGATCGTGATGTCGGGGACGACGGGGTAGCCGTCCGATGTCACGATCTGGCCCTCGGCCGACCGCTTGAGCCCGCCGTCGCGGGTGTAGGCCGAGATGCCCGACGGCAGCTGCACCTCGATGTAGCCGTGGCCGTCGATGGCGATGTCGAGGTCGCCTCCGGTCGCCGACAGTGTGCCTTGCGCGACCAGGATCGTGACTGCCGCGGGCCGGGCGCCGAGGCCGAGCTGCACGCCGGTCGGCACCACCGTGCCGTCGGCGGCATTGATCGTGCCGGCGCGGGTGGCCTGCTGGTAGTGCAGGTCGGCGAATTCTGCGCGCCGGGCGTTGTAGCCGGTGGTCGACATGTTGGCGAGGTTGTTCGAGATCACCTCGACCCGCATGGCCTGGGCGCTCATTCCGGTGGCGGCGATCGACAGGGCGCGCATGGCGGTCCTCCGTTAGCGGGCGAAGCTGCGCAGGACCGAGCGGATGCGCTCGTCCTCGCGGTCGAGGAAGGTCTGGCCCAGCTCGTAGGCGCGCTGGACCTCGATCATGCGGGTGATCTCGGACACGGCCGAGACGTTGGAGCCTTCGAGGAATCCCTGGGCGACGCGGGGGTCCTCGACCGGTTCCCAGCCGCTGGGTGCGGCAAAGCGCGTGCCCTCCTGCCGCGAGAGCTCGAGCGGATCGACCGGACGGAAGATGCCGATTGCCGCGACCGGCTGGCCATCGGCCGACAGCGTGCCGTCGGGCCCGAGCGCGACGGAGCGCGCGCCAGGCGGCACGAACACGGGCGCGCCGCCCTCGTCGAGAAGCTGCGCCCCGTCGGCGGCAAGGATCTCGCCCTCCGGGCCGGGCGTGAAGGCGCCGGCGCGGGTGAGCCTTTCGCCCTGCGGGGTCATCACCAGGAAGAAGCCTTCGCCCTCGATGGCGAAATCGTAGGTGCCCCCGGTCATCTCCAGCGGGCCCTGGCGGGCATCGATCATCCGCGCCTCGGCCTCGGCCATCGACAGCGAGGGGCCGCCGTCGTCGGGCGCCGCGACGAATTCGGCGAAGATCACGGCCTCGCGCCGATAGCCGGTCGTCGAGAGGTTGGCGATGTTGTTGGCAACCGCCTGCATCTCGCGCAGGAGACCGGTCTGCCGGGTCAGCGTGACGTAGCCTGCGTTGTCCATGGGTCAGGTCGCCTCGATCAGCGGCACGATCGCGTCGCGCCAGAACCCGGTCAGCGTCTCGGTCATGAAGCCCATCGACAGCCAGAAGACGACCAGCATCGCGCCGAGCTTCGGCACGAAGGTCAGCGTCATTTCCTGAATCGAGGTCAGCGCCTGGAAGAGGCCGACCGTGAGGCCCGCGATGAGCGCGACCGCGAGCAGCGGGGTCGACACGATCACCGAGATCCAGAGCCCCTGGCGCAGCGTGTCGAAGAACAGGATGTCGTCCATCAGACCGGCATCCTCAGGATTTCCTGGTAGGCCTCGACGACCTTGTCGCGCACGGTGACGGCGGTCTCGACCGCCAGTTCGGTCTGCGCCAGCGCCTGGACCAGCGCGTAGGGATCGGCGTCGCCGGTCATTGCGGCCTTGGCGGTCTGCTCGCCGCGCTTCAGCGTCTCGGCGAAGTCCTGCGCGACGCGCCCGAAGGCTTCGCCCGCGGAGCCCTGGCCGGCCTCGCGCGCGCCCGGCTGGGTGGCCGGACGCGCCTGCTGGTAAAGCTGCGCGACATAGGAGCTTCTGACATCCATTCCGGTGTTCTCCTATCGACGCAGAAGCTCGATCAGGGCGGACTGCATCTGCCGCGCCTGATCGAACATCCTGAGGTTCGCCTCGTAGCTGCGCTGCGCTTCGCGCGCGTCAGCGATCTCGACCACCAGATCGACGTTCGATCCATCGTAGTGGCCGTTCTCGTCCGCCAGCGGGTGGCTGGGGTCGTAGACCCGTGCAAGCGCGGTGTCGTCGAGCGTCACCGGCCCCGGCACGACCAGACCGGTCGGGCGGCCGCCGTCGACCACCTGCTCGAACCCGATCTGCTTGCGGTGGTAGCCGGGGGTATCGGCGTTGGCGATGTTCTCGGACACATGGCGCAGGCGTGCGGCCTGGGCCTGCATGCCGCTCGAGGACAGCGCGAGGGTACTGGCAAGATCGCTCATCCTTCAGGGTTCTCCTACCGCGGGCGGCCGATGCTGGTGCGCAGGATGCCCAGCGCATTCTGGTAGATGCTGAGCGCGAGTTCGTGCTGGTGGCGCACCTCGGCAGCCTTCATCATCTCGGCCTCGACCGAGACGCCGTTGCCATTGGGCGAGGTCGCACCCGGGACAGGCCGCGCCAGCGCCTCGCTGAAGGCGAGGCGTCCGGGTTCGGCGCCGAGATGTCCGGAGCGCGTGGCGCGCATGTCTTCGCTGCGGCCGGAGGCGCGCCAGACTTCGGCAAAGGGGGCAAGGTCGGTTGCGGCATAGCCGGGCGTGTCGGCGTTGGCCACGTTGCGGGCGATGGCGGACTGGCGCGCGCCGGCGTGGGCCGCCATGGCCTGCGCCTGCCTGAGCACGTCCAGTTTCTCGAACATCGGGGTTCTCCCGGGGGGCCTTCGTCTTCAACCAAGGCTTAAGGGCGATTCCCTTACAAACGATTACGTGCAGAACGCATCGCGAAGGGACCCGCCATGGCAGATTCGGTTTTCGAAGGACTTCTGGCCGAAATCGCCAGGCTTTCTCCCACGCATTCGATCGGCCGGGTGGCCGAGATCGCGGCGAACCGGCTGCACCTCACGGGCCTCGGCCAGCGCGCCGCGCTCGGCGACCTCGTGCAGGTGACGCTGCGCACGGGCGCGCGCCTGGGCGGCGAGATCGTGGCGCTCGGCCCCGATGCCGTGACCGTCCTGCCCGAAGGCCCGGCCGAGGGAGTGCAGATCGGCGACGCGGCCGAGCTTCTGGGCCCCGCGACGCTCGCCCCGCATGATGGCTGGATCGGCCGGATCGTCGACCCCT
>JALORM010000512.1 GCA_025458985.1 Paracoccaceae bacterium
AATCCCCCTCTGGAAGCGGGTGCTGATCTGGGGCGTCTGCGCGCTCGGGTTCCTGTTCGCCTTTCCGAACGCCTTCTACACCCGGGTCGAGGGGCACAATGACGCCGTCGCCGCGATCGAGGCGGCAGCCGGCGCGGCGACGCCCGAACAAGAGGCCGCGCGCTCGGCCTGGCCGGACTGGATGCCCTCGTCGCTGGTCAACCTCGGGCTCGACCTGCGCGGCGGGGCGCACCTGCTGGCCGAGGTGCAGCTTGAGGACGTCTATGCCGCCCGGATGGAGGCGCTGTGGCCCGAGGCGCGGACCGCGCTGAATGCCGAACGCGGCACCTTCGGCGGCATCGTGCGGCAGCCTTCGGCGCCGGACGAGCTGCGCATCCGCATCGCCGAGGCGGCGGGCATGCCCCGTGCGGCCGAGATCGTGCAGGGCCTGTCGCGGCCCATCGTCTCGCTGACCGGAATGGGCGCCAACGACCTTGACGTGCGGGTCGAGGGTCAGGACGTGGTCGTGACCCTGTCCGAAGAGGAACGCCGCGCCACTGACGACCGGACGCTCCAGCAGTCGCTCGAGATCATCCGCCGCCGGGTGGACGAGGCCGGCACCCGCGAACCCACGATCCAGCGCCAGGGCGAGGACAGGGTGCTGATCCAGGTGCCCGGCATCGGCTCGGCGGCCGAGCTGAAGGAGCTGATCGGCCAGACCGCGCGGCTGACCTTCCACCCGGTGAACGGCCGCAGCGTGACCGAGACGGCGCCCGTCAGCGGCGCGGGCGAGCTGGTCGTGCCCTCGATCGACGAGCAGGGCGTGTGGTACGTTCTGGCCTCGACCCCGGTCGTCGGCGGCGAGGACCTCGTCGATGCCCAGCCCTCGTTCGACCAGAACGGACGGCCCGCCGTGAGCTTCCGCTTCAACCCGACGGGCGCGCGGAAGTTCGGCGACTACACGGCGCAGAACATCGGCAATCCCTTTGCCATCGTGCTGGATGACGAGGTGATCTCGGCCCCCGTGATCCAGGACCATATCCCGGGCGGCTCGGGCATCATCACCGGCACCTTCACGGTCGAAAGCTCGACCCAGCTTGCGATCCTGCTGCGCGCCGGCGCGCTCCCCGCGCGACTCGACTTCCTCGAGGAACGCACCATCGGCCCCGAACTGGGCGCCGACTCGATCGAGGCCGGGCGGGTCGCGGCCGTCGTCGCCATGGTGGCGGTCGTGGTGTTCATGATCGCTTCGGCGTCTTCGCGACCGTCGCGCTCTCGATCAACGTGCTGCTGATCTTCGGGGCGCTGTCGGCCATCGGCGCCACGCTGACGCTGCCCGGCATCGCGGGGATCGTCCTGACCATCGGCATGGCGGTCGACGCGAACGTGCTCGTGTTCGAACGCATCCGGGAAGAGATGAAGTCGGCCCGCGGGCCGGCCCGCGCCATCGAGCTTGGCTACGAGAAGGCGATGAGCGCCATCATCGACGCCATCACGCTTGGCATCGGCATCATCACCTCGGTCTTCACCGCCGTCTTCATCACCCGCCTGATCGTGGTGACGTGGTTCGAGCGGACGCGGCCGAAGACCATCGTCGTCTGACGGAGAACGACCATGCGCCGCCTGAAGCTCGTTCCCGACAACACCACGATCGATTTCTTCGGCTATGCCCGCTACACCTTCGGCGCATCGGTCGTCGCCGTGCTCCTGTCGCTGCTGGCCTGGGCGACGATGGGCCTGAACTTCGGCATCGACTTTCAGGGCGGCACCACGATCCGCACCGAGTCGGCCCAACCGGTGGACGTGGGCGCCTACCGGCAGGCGCTGCAGCCGCTTGGCCTGGGCGACGTGGCGATCACCGAAGTCTTCGACCCAACCTTCGGCCCCGACCAAAACGTGGCCCAGGTGCGCATCGCCGCGCAGGACGGGGCCGAGGCGGTCAGCCCCGAGACGATCCTTGCGGTCGAGGCGGCGCTGAAGACGGTCGACCCCTCGATCACCTTCCCGGCGGTCGAATCGGTCGGACCCAAGGTCTCGGGCGAACTCATCCTGTCGGCCATCCTCGCGGTGCTGGGGGCGACGCTCGGCATCCTGATCTACATCTGGCTGCGCTTCGAATGGCAGTTCGCGGTCGGCGCGGTGGTCGCGCTGGTGCACGACGTGGTCGTGACGATCGGGATCTTCGCGGCCTTCCAGATCCGCTTCGATCTGGCCATCGTGGCGGCGCTGCTGACGATCCTCGGCTATTCGATCAACGACACCGTGGTGGTGTTCGACCGGCTGCGCGAGAACCTCATCAAGTACAAGAAGATGGCGCTGCGCGAGGTGATGAACATCAGCGTGAACGAGACGCTGAGCCGCACGGTCCTGACCTCGGGCACCACGCTCATCGCGCTGATCGCGCTGCTGATCCTGGGCGGCGACGTGATCCGCGGCTTCGTCTTCGCGATCACCTGGGGGATCATCGTCGGCACCTATTCGTCCGTCTACGTCGCCAAGAACGTTGTTCTGTTCCTCGGGGTCGACCGCAACCCGCCCAAGGACCCCGCCGCAGGCACCCAGTTCGCCACTACCGAAGACAAGGACGCCTGAGGCTTGGTGGCGGGCGCGCCGAGGGGGCTGGACCGCGCGCCGCGCGCGGCGCTATCCTCTGCGCCATGCGCCTGAACGAGATCGCCTATACCGGGCTCAGGCCCGTCGACGGCTACGGCCCC
>JALORM010000134.1 GCA_025458985.1 Paracoccaceae bacterium
GCCCTTCGCCGAGGCCGCGACCGCGCTGGCCCGGCTGCACGCGCAGGGCCTGAGCCACGGCCGGCCGGCGATCAAGGACATCTGCTGGGACGGCCGGCGGGTGGCCTTTCTGGACTTCGAGCGCTTCGCGCCCGCGCGCAACCGGATGCGGGGCCACGTGGAAGACCTGGTGATCCTGCTGTTCTCGACCTTTGTCGAGACCGGCCGCCCCTCGCCCGAGACCGAGGCGCTGGCCCGTGCCTATCGCGCGGCCGACCCGGGCGGCATCTGGGCGGGGGCCGAGCGGCTCTGCCGGCGGCTGCGCTGGCTCGGCCCGCTGAGCTGGCCGGTACGCCGGTTGCGCGCAGCGCCGGAATTTCTGGCAATCCCGCCGACGCTGGCGGCGTTCAACTCTGGGTAGAAGACGTTTACCGTTCGGGAAATGATTGTCCGCGCAAGGGGATGCGGGAATCAATTCTGCCGTGGTAACGTCCGCGCATGACTGCCGCCCTGATCCGCCCGGTATCCCCGTTCGCGGCCGCCACGCTTGCGCCGCTGCCGCTGCTGGGGCTTGCCGCGGTTCTGGGCGGCGGCTGGGCGCTGCTGGCGCTGGCCTACATGACACTGCTGCGCCTGTCGCTGGATTCCCTGATCGCGACGGCCGGCCCGGGCGCCGCCCCTGGGGCGGAGTTCCCGGCCGCGGAACGGCTGTCGCAGGGGCTGGGCATTGCGCATTTTCCGGTGCTGGGCCTTGGCGTCGCGGCGGTCTCGGGCGTCACGGGGCTGGGCTTCTGGGACGGGTTCGCCGCCTTCCTTGCCTTCGGCATGTACCTCGGCCAGGTCTCGACCTCGAATGCGCACGAGCTGATCCACCGGACCGACCGCTTCCAGTTCACGCTGGGCAAGTGGGTGCTGATCTCGCTGCTCTATGGCCACCACGTCACGGCACACCTGAAGGTGCACCACCGGTTCGTCGCCACACCGGACGATCCCAATACCGCCCACCTCGGGCAAGGCTTCTACGAGTTCCTGGGCCAGGCCTGGGCGGGCGCCTTCCGCGCCGGATGGGAGATCGAGCAGTCGGCCGCCCGGATCAGCGGCCAGGCGCTTCCCTGGTGGCGGCATCCTTACGCCGAGTACCTGATCGGCGGCGCGGTCTTCGCGCTGGCCTCGGTGATTGCCTTCGGTCTGTCGGGGCTGATCGCGTTCCTGCTGCTGGCGGGCTATGCGCAGCTGCAGCTGATCCTGTCGGACTACGTCCAGCATTACGGCCTGCGCCGCCGGCGGGTGGGCGACGACGGCTGGGAAGCGGTGGCGCCCTGGCATTCGTGGAACGCCGCGCACTGGTTCTCGGGCGGGCTTATGCTGAACGCGCCCAGGCATTCGGAACACCATACCAATCCGGCCGTCCCCTACCCCGAGCTGGGCCTGCCCGACCACATGGAAGGGCCGCGGCTGCCGAAGTCGCTGCCGACGATGGCCGCGGCCGCGCTGATCCCGCCGCTCTGGCACCGGATGATGGATCGCCGCGCGAAGGCCTGGCAGGCGCGCATCGACGATGCCGCAATCCGCCGGAGCCCGCGCCTGCCGCCAACGCCGGCCGCGGTGCCCGTGCCGCCGGCAGAGCAGGCCGGGGCGCCTGCCGCGAAAGGCGCGCGCCCCGGCCGGCCCGGCAAGGCGGCCGCAGCCGCCGCGGGCGGCTTGCCGGACACGCCGCAGATCGACCTCGCGGCGCTTGCCGCGACGGCGGCCGCGACGGACGTGGACGCGGGCGGCGACACCGGCACCGACGTGCCCGGCTCCGGCGCACCCGGGAAGAGCGACGCCCCTCCCGTTCAGCCGCGTCCGCGCCCCCGCAGTGCCCGCGGGCTGCGCCGGCCCGAGGAGGCCGCCGAAGCACCGCAAGCCGCCTCGGCCGCACTCTGGAACGCGGCATCGGACCCGGCCGCGCGGGTTGACGCCGCGATGGCGTCCGACAAGGACCCGGCGGCCGATCCCTTCGGCCCTGCGCCGACGGCCCGCTTCGTGCGGTCGTCTGCCCTGTTCACCTCGGACGAGCCGGACGAACCGGCCGCGCCAAAGGACGGACAGCCCGCGACCGGCACGGGCCATCCGGAGGCGGCGGACGCCGAACCGGCGGACGTCGAGGCCACCATCGCCGAGCTGGTGCAGACCTCGCGCACCGAGACGCGCCGCCGTCGCGCCCAGTTTCCGACGATCGAGCCCGACGAGGCCGACCGGGACGGGACAGGCGCCCACCGCGCGCGTGCGTTGGCCGGCGCCGGGCGGCTGGCCGCGCGGGCGCTTGCGGCGCTGCTGCGCGGCGCGCCGCCCGGCGGGGCCCGCGCCGGCGACTGAGCCTTGCGCTGCGCCGCCCTGCGCGGGCGGGAGCAGGCTCTGGCGCGAGCCGGCCGCGTCTGCGACACTGCGACCCGCACGACCGCGAGAGAGGCCCCCGCGATGCTTCCTGCCCTGCGCCTTGCTGTCCTGTCCCTCCTGGCCGCGCTGCCTGCGGCGGCGGCCGAGGACCGGCTGAGCGCCGAGGAGTTCGAGGCCTACGTGACCGGCCGCACCATCTATTACTCGGGCGGGGGCGGCGAATACGGGGCCGAGCAGTACCTGTCGGGCCGTCGGGTCATCTGGACCTTTCTCGACGGCAACTGCGCGGAAGGGCGCTGGTATGGCGAGGACGGGCTGATCTGCTTCGTCTACGACTACGATCCCGTGCCGCAATGCTGGAGTTTCTGGCGCGCGCCGGGGGGCATTGCCGCGCGGTTCGAGAACGACCCCGCCCAGACCGAGCTTTACGAGCTGCGCCAGAGCGACGGGCCGCTCTACTGTCTTGGCCCCGAAGTCGGGGCCTGACCCGCGGCCGGCACCTGGCCGGCGCTGCGGTCAGAAGAGGCTGCCCTGGCCCCCGGGCGGCTCGTCGGACCGGCGCGGCCGGGGGCGCCCGGCCGGTGCCACCGCAGCGGGAGCGGGTGGGGCGGAGGGGCCCGACCCCGGTGCAGGGGCGGCACAGAGGCGGCCGTCGCGGAACTGGATCTCGAGGGCCGTTGCGCGCGCGGCCTCGGCCCGGGTGGTCACCACACGGTCGCCCGCGCGCACCACGGCATAGCCGCGCTCGAGCGTCGCTTCGTAGCCGAGCGAGCCCAGAAGGCGCGCCGCCGCGTCGAGCCGCGCCCGCGCCTCGTCCGGCCGCCGTTGGCCGGCGCGTCGGAGCCGCGCCCAGCGGTCGGCGAGCACTTCGGAAGCGCGCCGGACCTCGGCCGCGATCCTGTGCGGCGTCAGCCGTGCCGACAGGCCATCGAGCGCGCGGCGCTGGTGGCCCACGCTGCGCGCGAGCGCCGGTGCAAGCTTGTCGGCGCATTTGCTAAGATCGCGCGTCTCGCGGGAAAGGTACTGCCGAAACGCATCGGGGCGCAGTGGCGCTTCGGCCAGCCGGACCCGCGCGCGCTGGACCCGGGCGACCAGCGCGCCGGGCAGCCGCTCGCCCCAGCGGTCGAGCCGCTGGCGGGGGATGTCGAGCAGCGCCTCGGGCCGCGGCAGCGCGCGCGCCACGTCGCGCAGGCGCGTCCGCCGGTCGCCGGTGGCGCGGGCGGCGGCGCGCGCAAGCCGCGCCTCCTGCTCGGCCGCCCAGGCCAGAAGGTCGCCCCGCACCGGCACCGCCATCTCGGCCGCCGCGGTGGGCGTGGGCGCGCGGCGGTCGGCGGCGAAGTCGATCAGCGTGGTGTCGGTCTCGTGCCCGACGGCCGAGATCAGCGGGATCGCGGAGGCCGCGGCGGCGCGCACGACGATTTCCTCGTTGAAGCCCCAGAGGTCCTCGACCGAGCCGCCGCCGCGGGCGACGATCAGCACGTCGGGCCGCGGGATCGGGCCGCCTTCGGGAAGCGCGTTGAAGCCGCGGATCGCGGCGGCGACCTCGGGGGCGCATTTCTCGCCCTGCACGGCGACGGGCCAGATCAGCACCTGCCGGGGGAAGCGGTCGCGCAGGCGGTGCAGGATGTCGCGGATCACCGCGCCCGAGGGCGAGGTGACGACCCCGATCACCTCGGGCAGGAACGGGATCGGCTTCTTGCGGCCGGCGTCGAAGAGGCCCTCGGCGGCCAGCTGCGCCTTGCGCCGCTCCAGCATCGCCATCAGCGCGCCTTGTCCGGCGGGCCGGATGTCGTCGATCACGATCTGGTACTTCGACTGGCCGGGGAAGGTGGTCAGACGGCCGGTGGCGATCACCTCCATCCCTTCTTCCGGGCGGGTTGTCAGGCGGTCGGCCACGCCCTTCCAGATCACGCCCGAGATGACCGAGCGGTCATCCTTGAGGTCGAGGTAGACATGCCCCGACCGCGGCAGCGACACGCGCCCGATCTCGCCCCGGACGCGGACGAAGCCGAACTCGCCTTCGATCACCCGCTTGATCGCGCCCGACAGCTCGGAGACAGTGAATTCGGGCGCGTTGCCCCCGGAAGGGTCGTGCCCGGGGTCGTCGTCGTCGTCGATCAGGTCGGACATCGGTTCGCTCGCTTGTCACCCGCGCGGGGGGACCTTAGAACGCCGGCCGGACTAGGCCAAGGGACGCGCCCATGAACATCCTCATCCTCGGCGGCGGCGGGCGCGAACATGCGCTGGCCTGGGCGATCCAGCAGAACCCCAAATGCGACCGGCTGATCGTGGCGCCGGGCAATGCCGGGATCGCACAGATCGCCGAATGCGCGGACATCGACACCCTCGACGGCGCGGCAGTCGTGACCTTCGCCGAAGAGAACGCGGTCGATTTCGTGGTGATCGGCCCCGAGGCGCCCTTGGCTGCCGGGGTGGCGGATGCCTGCCGGGCGGCGGGCCTTCTGACCTTCGGCCCTTCGGCGGCGGCGGCGCGGCTGGAGGCCTCGAAGGCCTTCACCAAGGAGGTCTGCGACGCCTGCGGGGCGCCGACCGCCGCCTGGGCGCGGTTCGCCGAGGCAGGCGCGGCAAAGGACCACGTGCGTGCGTTAGGGGCGCCCATCGTGGTGAAGGCCGACGGGCTGGCGGCCGGCAAGGGCGTGGTCGTCGCGCAGACGGTCGACGAGGCCTGCGCCGCCATCGACGAGATGTTCGGCGGCGCCTTCGGGGCGGCCGGCGCCGAGGTGGTGATCGAGGAATTCATGGGCGGCGAGGAGGCGAGCTTCTTCGTCCTGTGCGACGGCACCGACGTGCTGCCCATCGGCACCGCCCAGGACCACAAGCGCGTGGGCGAGGGCGACACCGGCCCCAATACCGGCGGCATGGGCGCCTATTCCCCCGCGCCGGTCCTGACCGGGGCGCTGCAGGCGCAGGTGCTGGACGAGATCATCCGCCCCACGGTCGCCGAGATGGCTCGCCGCGGAACGCCGTTCCAGGGTGTGCTCTACGCGGGGCTGATGATCGAGGGCGGCCGGGCGCGGCTGGTCGAATACAACGTCCGCTTCGGCGACCCGGAGTGCCAGGTGCTGATGATGCGGCTGGGCGCGCAGGCCTTCGACCTGATCCACGCGGCCGCCGAGGGGCGGCTGGCCGAGGCGCGCGTCAGCTGGGCCGAGGACCATGCCCTGACCGTGGTCATGGCGGCCGAAGGCTATCCCGGCGCCTATGCGAAGGGCTCGCAGATCCGCGGGCTGGAGGAACTGCCGCAGGATTCGCGCCACATGGTCTTCCATGCCGGGACCGCGGCGCGGGACGG
>JALORM010000135.1 GCA_025458985.1 Paracoccaceae bacterium
GCCCGCCGTGGCCGGCGCGCTGGAGGCGCGGGGCCACCGCATCGCGGTGCCGCACGGGCCGATCGGCGGGGCGCAGGCCATCGTCATCGACGAGGCCGAGGGGGTACTCATGGGCGCATCCGACCCGCGCAAGGACGGCTGCGCGCTGGGCTACTGACGGCCCGCCGGGCGCGTCAGTTCAGCTGCACCTGAAGCGGATAGCGACCGTCCTCGAAATCGCCGAACAGGTCGTGGACGTCGGGGTGGTCTACCGGTTCGCCCGTATCGTCGGGCACCAGGTTCTGTTCCGAGACGTAGGCCACGTAGTAGTCGGTCTCGTTCTCGGCAAGCAGGTGGTAGAACGGCTGATGCTTCGACGGACGGCTGTCCTCGGGGATGGCCATGTACCATTCGTCGGAGTTGGAGAATTCCGGATCGACGTCGAAGACCACCCCCCGGAACGGATGTTTCCGATGGCGGACCACCTGGCCCAGATCGTATTTGGCCCGCTTGGTCAGCATGCCGTTGCAACCCCCGACCCCAATAAGTAGACCTCACGCCGCGCTTTGGCAAATGCCCCGACGGGTCGCGAGGGAAACAGTCTGTGAACATTGCCCTCACAGTACTTGAGATCGTCGCGCCCGTGTTTCTTCTGGCCGCGATCGGGTATGTCTGGGTGCGGCTTGGGTTCGAATACCGGGTGCAGTTCGTCACCCGCCTGTCGATGACGCTGTCGATCCCCTGCCTGATCTTCGTCGCCCTGATGGAGACCGAGATCGACCCCGCGGTGCTCACCGCGATCTCCTTGGCCTCGGTCGTGGCCTACGGGCTGATCACGGTGGTCTTCGCGGTGCTGGTCGCGGTGCTGAGGCTCGACCGCGGGCTGTACCTCTCGCCCCTGATCTTCGGAAACACCGGGAACCTCGGGCTGCCGCTGGCGCTGTTCGCCTTCGGCGACGAGGGGCTGGGGTTTGCGGTCGTGGTCTTCGCGATCATGGCGATCTGGTCCTTCACCTTCGGCATCTGGATCGTGGCAGGCGGGGGCAACCCGTTGCGCCTGCTGAAGGAACCGCTGCTGGGGGCGACGGTGCTGGGTGCGCTGTTCCTGTGGCAGGACTGGCAGACGCCCACCTTCGTGACGAACACGCTGCGGCTGATCGGGCAGATGGCGATCCCGCTGATGCTGGTGACGCTTGGGGTCGCCGTGGCGCGGCTTCATCCGCGGGGGCTGGGCCGTGCGTTTGCGCTTTCGGTCGTCAAGGTCGTGCTGTGTGTCGCGATCGGCTGGGGCGTCGGGGTCTGGTTCGGGCTGGGGCCGGTGCCCTTCGCGGTCCTGGTCCTGCAGGTCGCGACGCCGGTCGCCGTAACGTCCTACCTGATCGCCGAGAAGTACGCGCCCGAGGCCGCGGACGCGGTCGCGGGGCTTGTCGTGATGTCGACCCTGCTGTCGGTAGTGGCGCTGCCGGTCACGCTCGCGCTTGTGATCTGAGGCTGCAGCTTGCCGGTTCCCTCGGCGCACGAAATCGCCTATTCTTGCGGGAAAAGAACACGTCAAGAACAAGAACACGGCGAGAGGCAGATGAGCAGGTTCCTTCGCGCAGCAGTGCTGCTGTTTGTCGCGTCATGCGGTGGCGGCAACTTTTCGGCCCCGCGCAATCTAGACGATGCCTGCGCGCTTGCGCGCGAGCGGCCGGAGTACTTCCGGGCGATGGAGCGGGCCGAACGGCGCTGGAACGTGCCGGTGCACGTGCAGGCCGCGATGATCTACCAGGAATCGAAGTTCATCGGCGATGCGCGCACCCCGTTCCGCTATGCGCTGGGGGTGATCCCGATGGGCCGGCAGAGTTCGGCCTACGGCTATGCGCAGGCCCTGGACGGAACCTGGGAGGACTACCAGAAGGAGACCGGAAACCGCCGGGCCCGCCGCGACCGGATCGACGATGCGACCGACTTCATGGGCTGGTACGTCAACCGGACGGTCCAGAAGAACGGCATCCCGCACACCGACGCGCGCAACCAGTACCTCGCCTATCACGAGGGCCATACCGGCTTTGCCCGCGGCAGCTTCAACGAGAAGGCCTGGCTGATGCGTGTGGCCGACGAGGTGTCGACCCGCGCCGACATGTACGCCATCCAGCTGAGCAGCTGCCGCCGCTAGGCCGCGTCAGCCCGACAGGTCGGCCGAATCCCAGACTGCGGTAAGCGACCGGTCGCTGATCCGCATCAGGCGGGCCAGGGTCGCGCCCAGCGCAGGCATGTCGCGGCGGTCGGCGCAGGCGGCCACGTCGGCTGCCACGCGCGCCAGCGCTGACATCCCGACCTGCCCCGCAATGGCCACGAGGCCGCGCGCGCTTTTCGCCAGGGCCGGCAGCTCGGCCGCGGCGTAGGCGCGTTCCATCAGCGCCAGCCGCATGGCCAGTTCCTCCATCGCGCGGCAGATGATCTCTTCCGCCTGTGCCTTGCCCACCGAGTCGTACAGCGCGGCAATCTGCCCCCGTTCGAGGCGCACCATCTCGTCCGGCCGAAGCCGAGTCAGTCTCGTCATGCAAGTCCCCTCGCGTCCCACACCTTCCCGAGAGCTTCCTTGCCGGTCATGCCTCAAGAAAAGGTTGAGACGGGGGCGGGTTCGTGTCTCGAATTCTGGAAAAATGCGGCCTAAGAGGGGCTGACGAGCCAAGGAAAGACCCAGCATGCACCGTATCCGGCCGCTCCCGGGCTATCTGGTCCAGCGCTACAAGGGCTGGAAGGCGACCGCCTATGCCGAGAATCGGGGCTGGTACCGGCGCCTTGCGGCGGACGGGCAGCGCCCGCGCGTCATGGTCGTCGCCTGCTGCGACAGCCGGGTCCACATCTCGTCGATGTTCGAGGCCGACACTGGCGAGATCTTCATCCACCGCAACATCGCCAACCTGGTCCCGCCCTACGATCCCGACGGCGACCCGCACGGCACGTCGGCGGCGGTGGAATATGCGGTGACGGTCCTGCGGGTGGCGCACCTGATCGTGCTCGGTCATTCCGATTGCGGCGGGGTGCGCGGTTGCCAGGAAATGTGCCTGGGGCTTTCACCGCAGCTCGAGCGGCCCGAAAGCTTCGTGGGCCGCTGGCTCGAGATCCTGCGCCCGGGTTTCGACCGGGTGGCCGGCGTCAAGGACCCCGAGGCCCGGCAGGTCGCACTCGAGAAGGAGGCGGTGATCGTGTCGATGCGCAACCTTTTGACCTTCCCCTTCGTCGCCGAGGCGGTCGAGAAGGAGGACCTGAAGATCCACGGCCTCTGGCATGATATCGGCGAGGGCCAGCTTGCGCAGTTCATGGGCGAGGACGCGGGCTTCCTGCCGCTCTGACCCTGGCTGCCCCTACCAGCGGGTCAGCGCCGTCTCGTCCTCGTCGCGCGCGGCGACCCATTCGGCGCCGTCCGCGCCGAATTCCTTCTTCCAGAACGGCGCGCGGGACTTCAGGTAGTCCATCAGGAACTCGGCCGCGGCGAAGGCATCCGCGCGGTGGCGGGCGGCGGTGGCGACCATCATGATCGTCTCGCCGGGGCGCAGGGGGCCGTAGCGGTGGATGACCAGGCTTGCCGCAAGGTTCCAGCGGGCGACGGCCTCGGCCTCGATGGCCGCGACGGCGCGTTCGGTCATTCCGGGGTAGTGCTCGATCTCCATGCCGCTCAGCCGGCCGCCCTCGTCGCGGACGAGCCCGCTGAAGGTCACGATGGCGCCCGCGCCCCGCGCCGCCTCGGCGAAGCCGGCCGCCTCGGCCGCGAAGTCGAAGGGGGCGGGGTCGATGCGGACGCCCATCCTATCCCCCGGTCATCGGCGGGAAGAACGCAACCTCGCGCGCGCCCGCCAGCGGCGCGTCCCATTCGGCCAGTTCCTGGTCGATGGCCACGCGCAAGGCAGCAAGGTCGGCAAAGGCCGCGGCGTAGCGCTCTTCCCGCGCCTTCAGTTCCTCGACCAGCCCGGCCGGGGTGGCGGCGGCGGTCTCGATCCGCTCCTTCGGCAGGCCGATGCGCTCGCGCACCCAGGCGAAGTAGAGAACGTCGATCGCGGCCCGGGTCATTTCGGGCCTCCGTCGCGCAGGTAGGGCAGCGCCTTCTTGAAGTAGTCCCACCCGGTGACCAGCGTCAGCGCGGCCGCAACCCAGATCAGCACCAGGCCCGCAGTGGTGGCATAGGAGGCGCAGCCCCTCAGTCCGCAGGACCGCAGCGGGTCGGCAAGGCCCTGGTTCACGCGCTCGGCATACTCGGCGGCCGAAAGTCCGCGCCGCGCGATCCCCTCGAGGTGATCGAGCCCGGTCCCGAGGAACAGGACCGCGATGGCGACCATCTGCGCGGTGGTCTTCCACTTGGCGAGTTTCGTGACCGCCAGAAGCTTGGCCGTGGCGCCGAGGTATTCGCGCAGGCCCGACACGAAGACCTCGCGGAACAGGATCAGCGTCGCGGGCAGGATCAGCCAGGGGTTCATCCCCGAATAGCCGGTGAGGACCAGAAGCGCGATCACCACCATCGCCTTGTCCGCGATCGGGTCCAGCATCGCTCCGAAGCGGCTTTCCTGCTTCCAGAGGCGTGCGAGGTAGCCGTCGAAATAGTCGGTGATCGCCGCGCCCAGGAACAGCGCCAGCGCGAACCAGTCCGCCCAGGGCCGGTGGAAGTAGAGGAACATGATCGCCACCCCCGGTGCGGCCAGAAGCCGGAGCGTCGTCAGCACGTTCGGGATGGTCCAGGTCATGGCCAACGGATTATCCCATTCACGCATGCGACGGAAGGTGGCGCCGGGGTGACCGGTCGGTCACGACTCGTTGCGCCGGCGTCGCCCTGCGCTAGACTTGGGCAATGACCGTGCCGTCCCGCCCCTATTCCCGGGCCGAGTATCTCTCGGATGCCGTCGTCCACGTCGCGGGCCTTGCGCTGGCGGCGGGCGCAGTGCCGGTGCTGATCGTGCTGACCGCGCTCCTGCGGGGCGATGCCGCTTCGGTCGCGGGCGTCTCGGTCTACGGCGGGGCGCTGGTGCTGATGATCCTGTGCTCGGCGCTCTACAACATGATCCCGCGGCCCGACTGGGGCTGGCTGCTGCGGCGGCTGGACCATTCGGCGATCTACCTCAAGATCGCGGGCACCTACACCGCCTTCATCGCCGTCTCGGGCCAGGGCCTCGGGCTCCTGCTCGGCCTCTGGGCCGCGGCGCTGGCGGGGGTGGGGCTGAAGATCCTGTCGCCCGCCCGCTTCCGCTGGGCGGCGCTGGCGCTCTACCTCGGCATGGGCTGGGCCGGAGTTCTGGCGGGCGGGGCGGTGTTCGGCGCGCTGTCGGCGCCGGTGGTCGCGCTGATGGCAGTGGGCGGGGTCCTCTACACCGCCGGGGTCGCCTTCTACCTGTGGGACAGGCTGCCCTTCCACAACACGATCTGGCACGTCTTCGTGCTGGCCGCGACGGGGGTCTTCTACGCCGCCGTCCTCGTCGCCGTGGTCGAGGGGGGGGCGGCGTGACCGCCGCCGACGCGCGCCGCGCCTACACCCGGGCCGAGGTCTGGTCGGATGCCGCGATCCACGTCGCGGGGCTGGCCGCGGCCGCCGGGGCGGTGCCGGTGCTGATCGTGCTGGCCGCGCTGCTCAGGGGCGATGCGGCCTCGGTGGCGGGGGCCTCGGTCTACGGCGTCACGCTGATCCTGATGATCCTGTGCTCGGCGCTCTATCACCTCGGTGGCGGGGGCGTCGGTCTACGGCGTCACGCTGATCCTGATGGTCCTGTGCTCGGCGCTCTATCACCTGGTGCGGCGGCCGGGCTGGGGGCAGGTGCTGCTCAGGCTCGACCACGCCGCGATCTTCCTCAAGATCGCGGGCACCTACACCGCGTTCTCGCTGATCGCGGGCGAAGGCTACGGCCTGACCGCCGCGCTCTGGGGCGCCGCAGCAGTGGGCGTCGCGCTCGAGGTGCTGATGCGCCGCCCCCGGCGCGCGCTGTCGACCGCGCTCGCCCTCGGGATGGGCTGGGCCGTGGTCGCGGGCGGCGGCGCGATCCTCGCCGCCCTGCCCACCGCCGCGGTCGTCCTGATGGCCGTGGGCGGCGCCCTCTACACCGCGGGGGCGGTCTTCAACCACTGGCGCCGCCTGCCGTTCCACAACACCATCTGGCACGGCTTCGTCCTGGCCGCGACGGCGGTGTTCTACGCGGCGGTCGTGGTCGCGGTCGTGGCGGCCTAGCCGCCCGACGGCCGCGCGACGATCTCGACCCGCCGGTTCAGCGCCCGGCCCTCGTCGGT